>CAYTAW010000123.1:1311-9101 GCA_964435675.1 uncultured Bdellovibrionales bacterium | reverse complement strand
ACCGTGCGTAGCGAGAAAACCGGATCGAGAACCGCGCCTGACGTGCCGCTCAAACGGGCTCCCGGTTCGAATACGCGTGGATTTGCTACCGTGCGTCCACGGCCGATAAACTGTTCGCGTGAACTCTCAAATTGCGTGCCCTCCCACACAATCGGCAGCGTCATGCGGTGCATCAAGCATAGCTGCTGATCGTCGTCGGATCTTTTGCGACGCGAAAAAATCAGCGCTTGCTGATCAATCAAGTACTCGCTCTCGACGAAGATCTTGGAGAACGCCGGATGCACACTGTCGCCGCGCCGTGAACCGAGCACTACTTCGGCAAATGAAGTCACTTCAATGCGGCGCGGGATGTTGCTTAAATTTCCGATCTCGAGACGGCGGACTTCGACGTTATCCTCTGGGGATACGGTCATGTCGGTGTGCGCCAGTATGCCGAAATTCAAGCGGCGGAACTCGACTTTTTCTGGATTAAAAATTACCTCGTACGAATCGGCTTCGACGCGTGTCGGCTGGTAGCTTGCGGACCACACTTCGTTGGTATCGAGATCGCGGAGGTAAATATAATATCCCGTGTTGTTGAGCAACGCGTCTTCCCGCCATCGCGTTAACGAGATGTCGCCGTTCATGCATAAATATCCGCTGCCTGCATTGTCGACCATTGCCGACAGTCTTCCATTCGAAAGCAGCCGCGTGCGCGGGTAGGTAGTATGCGGTGTGGTCAATACTTCGCCGCGTGAGGCCGCTTCGAGTTCTCCGCGTTCGTCGAGGAAGCGTGAAACTTCACCCTGACGCGAAATAGTCGGAATAGCGCGATCGGGGAATTTTTCATGCAGCAGCAGTTCCACCGCTTTGACTAGCGGATCGGCGTGGAATCGCTCTTGGAAGATGCCGTTATTTAGGAAATTGTTGAGCGCCACGAAGCTCATTCCCTGATGGTGCGCGAAGAACGAAGCGACCACGTGGCTGGTTTCGCCGGTACTGAGGCGTTCTACGGTGAAATCGATGGCCTCGAAGAACCCGTACTCGCCGCGCATTTTAAGCTCTTCGAGTTTTTTCAAGTTTGCGATCGCAGCCTTCGGATCAATAGCTACCGCGAGTAGGGTTGAGTAAGGCGATACCACCATATCGTCCGCGAGGCCGCGTTTTAGGCCAAGGTCAGGAACGCCGAACGCTTTGTACTGGTAGTCTTTCTCGAAATTGATGCGGCTGAACGCCGATTCCGAAATACCCCATACGGGCAGGCCGGTGCGCTGCGCGTACAGGCGCTGGGTTTTAACAACGGATCTATAGCTCTGTGAAAGTAGCGTGCCCTCAAAATCCTTTGTCACTAAAAGCGGCATCAAATACTCGAACATCGTGCCGCTCCAGGAGAGCAATGTCATTCCTCCGGCCGCGTTAGTGAGCGAACGGTTGGTCATAAACCAGTGCTCTTGCGGAACCTCACCGCGCGCGATCGACATAAAGCTTGAGAGACGCGCTTCCGATGCGAGCAGATCGTAGTAGCTCGGATCTCGGCGAGCGTTTTCGAGATTGTATCCGATCGAAAATAGCTTCTTCTCCGAGTCGTATAGGAACGTAAAATCCATCTCGTCGATGATTTGTGTCGTATGACGCACTATTTCGGCGACTTTGGTGCGCAGAAACGATAGGTTTTCATTGCAGCGCTGCATCGAGGCGATAAATTCTTCGATTGGCGTGCTGAGATCTTTTGTAATCTGAGCGCGCGTCATCTGCGCCTCGGATACGGCAGGAAGAAGCTCGTACAGCTGCGATAAGTTGAAGAGCGAGGGTTCGCTGTTGAGTAAGTCGCGGATTTTGATTAGCCGATCGTTGTCCGCGCTCATTTCGGCTGGATCTATCGCGCCGACCAGTCGTTCGGCGGAAAGAATACCGAGTGTGTATTCGTTAAGAATCGTGAATGGCTCGATGTCTCCTATTACCCGGTCAATGGCGACATTGACATCAATCGGGAGCGCGCGCCTTTTGCGTTCTTCGTCGAGGGAGTCGCGGAACGTGTTGATTGCGCGCACCGCCTCGCCGAAGCCGGCGATGGTATTTGCGGTCAATTGCAGACGGCGCAGCAGATCGTCAAAAAACCGGCGAATCTCGCTATCACCACCGAGCTTTTCGAGCGAGCTCCGCAGTCTGCGTGAGATGAAGCCGATATGCTGCGATGAAATAATTGGTGATAGTTGAAACGTTTTAATCGCGCTGCGGGCAGCGACAAAAAATGCTACCAAGTTTCCGCTGTCGACGGTCGAAATGTAGCGCGGATAGAGCGACGCGAGCGTCTTGGTCTGATACCAATTGAGAAAATGGCCGTTATACTTCTCGAGTTTGCCGAGTGAATCGAATATATGCGCGGTGCGGCGAATTACGCGCTGTAGCGGAATAAAGCCGAAGTCGTAGGCCGAAATCAGCGCCATGATTGAAAGGCCGAAGTTGGTAGGCGACGTGCGCTCGGCTATCAGCGGCGAGGGGACCGTCTGTAAATTGTCCGGAATAAGATAGTTTTGACTAGGATCTAAAAAGGTATCGAAGTACTGCCAGGTTGAAAACGCCACGCCCTCGAGGTAATCACGCTGCTCGGCTGTAAGATCGCTGCTGACTTGGCGCGGCGGACGCGACATTGCGTACGCAACGGCCGGCGCGACGATCCAACTGGCGATAAAAGGCGCCCAGTAAAAAATGGCAAAAGGCGCGATAGCGGAAAGCACGGCGGCGAGCGCAATTGCAATCAGCGGGGAGGAGATCATTTCGCGCAGGAACGCTTTTGGCGTATCGCCGAGCACTTTCTCGGTTACGGCCGCGGTCTGCCATTCGAGCAAGTTCTTCTTAGACACATACATGCGCCACAAAGTAACGGTAATTGCATGCACCATTTCAAAGGCGGTGAAGGGGAGAAAGACTATTTGGGTAAGGAGGACTACCAGGCCGTTGACCAGCTCCTGGCCCATTTTACCAAGCGTAAAGCGCGTGCACTGTAGCCAAGGATAATGCGTCAGCAGATCTATTGCCTGCAGGATGCGCGGCGCAAGGTAGGGGCTCAGCGCTATGGCGATCAAAATTGGCTTCGCCTCATTCGGCGCGAGCCAGGCGAGGACCAAGCTGGCGAGTGCGGCCGGCGCGATCAGACTGCGCCGCAGATTATCAATTAATTTCCATTGCCCAAGCGCGGAGATGGGTGATTTTTGCAGCATGTTGCGCGAATCGCGAATGCGTCGGCCGATCCAGGGTAGCACCTGCCAATCGCCGCGCACCCAACGGTGGGCGCGCCGCGACTCGACCGTCAAACGCGATGGAAATTCGTCATAGAATTCGATGTGTGAAGCGAGCGATACGCGCGCGAAAAGTCCTTCGAACAAATCGTGGCTTAGCAGTGAATTTTCCGGTACCCGGTCGCGCAGCACTTCCTCAAAGGCGTGCAGATCATAGATGCCTTTGCCATAAAAGCTTCCCTCGTTGAATAGATCCTGGTAGAGGTCGGAAACTTCCTTGGTGTACGGATCGAGACCTGCGTGGCCCGAATAGAGCCGTGAATAGAGCGACGCTGATGAGCTGGTTATTGTCGTCCCAATTCTCGGCTGCAAAATTCCATACCCTTTAACGACAACGCGGCGCTGCGGATCGATGATCGGGCGGTTGAGCGGATGAGCCAGGGCGCCAATCAGTTTTGCCGCGCTGCCTTTCGGAAGGATTGAGTCGGTGTCAAGCGTGAGTACGAAGCGTACTCCCGCCAATTGCGAGCGCGCCTCGGTGTCGATGATGAACGAAGTGGAATCGGATCCTAATAAGAGCTGATTGAGTTCCGCAAGCTTGCCACGTTTGCGCTCCCATCCCATGTATTTCGATTCAGAGGCGTTCCACAGGCGCTTGCGATGGAGAAGGAAGAAGCGCGTCGGCTGTTCGGGGAAGTATTTCTCGTTCAGGCGCTGAATCAGCTCTTGGGCGACCTTCAGGAGATACGCGTCGTTCGGATTCGACTCCGCGAGGCTGTCGGGAAGATCGGCGAGAATGGCATAAATGATATTTTCGTCCTGATTTCCGAGAAAGCGCACCTCGAGAATTTCAGCGAGCTTGCGTATGCCTTTTTCATCATGCAGCAGCGCGTTGACGGCAACCAGCGTCTTGAATTCTGGCGGGATTGCGCCACCGCCCGTGTTTTTTTCGAAATCATAGCGTGGCAGGATATAGGGGCGCATGGTCTTCGCGATTGCCCATTGCATGACCTGAACGACGATTTCCGAAATTGGAATGGAAAAGAATAGTGATATGAAAATCGCCGCGGCCGGAGGGAATCCGGATTCCATCACGCGAAGCTCCAGCAGGCTCAGTAAGAGCACGGTGAAAATTATCAAAGAGCTCATGTACAATGCGAACGCATTTGCGCGGATAGCGCGCGCGGCTCTCTGTGCCAACGGAGGAGTGACGCCCAACTCCTTTTCGAGCTGCGCTCTTCCGTCGTCGATCAAATAGTACCCGACATGGCAAACGCGGCGATCGGCGTCAGACAGTTCGCCGTTTCGTTCCGCGGCGGCGCGTGTCGCCAGCGATAGCACGAGTTCGGCGACAAATGCTTCGCTCTTCTTGCTGTGGCGGGCGAGCTGCTCGAGGTGATGTCGGTAATGGTCGCGTGTTGTGAAATCGCCTTTCGCGTAGGCGCCGATTGGATCGCGGCAAAGGATTGTGTGCACTGGGCTCATGCGCTCGAACCATAGGTGCCAATCGAGCGAGGCCAGGGTGCGCAGCGACGTAACGGTATTGCCGATAGTGATCTGATTCGCCGCTTGGTTCTGTTGATCGGTGCGGATTAATTGATCGGGATCTTTGCCAGTTTCGCGGAGCCGCTCTTCGAACCACTTCATCAGCAGCATGGCAGATGCGCCGCGCTGGCGCATCTGGCGCAGGAGTTCCGCAGCGCCGAAACTCAAAAATATTTTATCCCTCTCGATACCTTTGGCAAACGAGAGCAAGCTCTGCGTGCTCGACGCCTCATCTCCGCTCAGGCTTTGAGTGAGAATTTCTTCGGCGAGTTTGTTCCGGCGCAATATTGCCAAATAAGACGTGACGATATGACGCAAATGACGAATCAGCGCCAAACGCAGCATGATAGGAATCGCCCAGAGCTCTCCTATCGTAAGCTGCGCGACGCTTTGATATGCCGAAATGAAATGCGCGAGCAACTCGTTGTCGACCGTAGCGTCTGAGTGATTTATGAATTCCTGCGCCATGTGATAAACGCGCGGCAGACCACCAATACGTTCGCCCTCGAGCTTCGGCAGTGTGCGATAGAAGCCGCGCGGAAGGTGTTTGCGGACGCTGCGAATCTGCTCTTCTACGAGGTGAAAGTTATCAAGTAGCCACTCGCTTCCAGGCGTCAGCGGCTCTTTACGCGCGGCGAGATCGGTCATCTCGCGATGCACAGCGGTAATCAGAGAAACGCTTTCTTCAAACTCAGGTGTAAGGCGGTTTGGTTGATCATTAGAGGATTTCAGCGTGTGCGACGCGGCGAGCTGCCGCGCGAATTCGGCAAACTCTTCTCTCGTGAATATCGGCTGACGTTGCGGAGGTTCTTCGGTGATAATTCGTTCAAGTAATGCGGTCGACCGTTTGTTCATCATTATAAGATAGTCCAACTTCAGAAAGGCACAACGACAATGTTGGCGTTTGATTGCAGCTAATTCTCCAAAGAAATTGCGTAGTTGGTCAATCGACAATCGACCAAAGTGCTAAATTCCCGGCACATTATTGAACGGTGTTATATTCGATGTTTTCACGTGAATTCTTGCACTTTTTGCGGGACGGTGCACGCTCACCGATCGCGAGATTCTTCAACTGAAGAGCAGATGCTCGAAGCACAGAAAAAATTGCATTTCGTGCCGAATTTCATCTTTTCTAAGCATTCTGCGCGTGCTAGCAATCGAGATATGAATATTTGGGAAAGCATTTATTCACAAGTTACACGCGATATTCGCGTGTCTGTGCTTCCCGAACACCTCGAAGCAAATTCAGATCCGGCTTCTGGTATTTATGCTTTCTCCTACGCGGTTCGCATTGAAAATATAGGAACCGAAACCGTACAGTTAATTGAGCGACACTGGATTATTAGTTCCAATGGCGAGCATTTCGCAGAGGTCGTCGGTCCGGGTGTGGTAGGAGAGCAGCCGACTCTTAAAACAGGCGATGTATTTGAATACTCAAGCAGCGCGATTATTCACCATCCCATCGGCAGTATGCACGGTTCCTACACCTTCCGCTCGCTCCAGGGGGATTTCTTTCAGGTGTCAATTCCGAAGTTCGATTTGTTGTATCCTATAGTAATTCATTAAAGTAGTAATTCATTAAGGGGCTGCCCAATATCCGATTGCGCTATCGATGCGTTGCGCTGTCGATTAGTAACCCTGTCGATCGGTAGCGCCATCGGTAATTGGTCAGCATTGAGCGGTTGCGGGTAAGGGAATTCAGAACCGAATCGGTAGTCATGCCCATTGATTGAATTTATTTCGTACCGGCCTTTTATTTCAAACCACCACTCTTTTTCATATCACCATGCGCTGTTTCCTCCATCTCCTTCGTTCGGCCGTTGGCTATTTACCGTAAACTGAAAGCGGCTCCCCGGCCGCACCAATGGCAACTTTCTCCTAATTTTCTCGATAACTTTTCAATAGCGGCCCGCATGAGCCGATTTGTATCAATGTGAGCGCGACTCGATATGGACCCACTACAAACTATCGGAAGCTTTTTAAATATTGGTTCGCTGTCCGCTTTTACTGGAGAGTTCTACGGACTATCCACCGAAGTGATTGTGAACGGAGCGCAATTTTTCACCGTGCCGCGCGGGCAGCTTACGTTTGATAGTGAGGGTATCGAGCGCGCAGGATCTATATATCATAGCCGCGCGGCGCATATTCCATCCTCGTCATCGGGAATAACTATTGGACGCGGATTTGATCTTGGCATGCATGACGCCCAGACAATTAGATTTTCTCTGAGCGATGCCGGGTTCGAGACCGCTTTCATTGAACGCGCTGCCGGCGCGGCACAGCTCCGCGGCAAATCCGCCAGCGCCTATTTAGCGAGGCACCCATTCGATGAAATTACCCCGGCCCAGCAGTGGAATCTCTTTAACGCTACGTACCGTTTTATGGAGCTCGATGTGCGCCGCATCAGCGAGCGCGCCGATACCGTTGCACGGTATGGAAGTGTAGATTGGGGCGCGCTACCACTACCGGTTCAGGATGTGCTGATTGATCTTCGCTTTCGCGGCGATTATACCCCCCAAACGCGCGCGGTTATCCAGCCACTATTGGCTCGAAAAGATTTTACAGCATTCACCGAATTGATGGGCAATAGCGCGTATTGGACTGAGAGAAGAGGTGTGCCCGAGCAGCGCGCGATTGCGCGCTATCACCACTTACTTGAGTAGGCGGATTATTTGCGCAGTGGTTTATCTGCACAGTGTTAATCTGGGCAGTGGTTTACCTGCTCAGTGCTGTGTGTCTTCGGCACCAATTAAATTCTCGGCAATGATTTCCGCCAGATCTTTTACCTGCATTGATTCTTCGCGTCCTGTGAGTTTGACGCCGTCTTCCATCATTTGCAGGCAAAATGGGCAGGCGGTCGCAACTTTGTTTGCTCCGGTCAGCGCCGCATGCTCGGTGCGAATCACGTTGACGCGTTCGCCAATCTTCATATCCATCCAGAAATGCCCGCCGCCAGCGCCGCAACACATTCCGGTCTCGCGGCTTTTCTCCATTTCTAATATCTGCAGGCCCTTTACCGACGATAGG
>CAYTAW010000123.1:0-1301 GCA_964435675.1 uncultured Bdellovibrionales bacterium | reverse complement strand
GCTTCATACTCATCGTTATAGCGGCCGAGATAGCAGGGATCGTGGAATGTGTACGTATCGTACTTTTCTCCAACACGGATTAATTTCTTGTCCAGCAGGCGCTTGAGCAGAACCGAGTGGTGAATTATCTCCGGCTGCTTGCCGTCGCCGAGATTGCCAAACTGCGGATACTCGTTTTTTATCGTGTTGAAACAGTGCGGACAGTTGGCGACCAGGTACTTGAATTTTACTGAGCGTAGAATTTCGATATTCTTCTTGGCCAGCGTCTGGAAAAGATTCTCTTCACCCAACCTGCGCGCCGGATCGCCGGTGCATCCTTCAACGGTGCCGAGAATACCGAACGATAGGTTGGCCGCGTTCATGATCTTGGCGAGTGAGCGAGCGATTTTTTGTTTGCGCTTGTCATAGGCCGAAACGCAGCCGACCCAGTAAAGATACTCTACCGCATCTCCCGGCTTGAGTATCGGCACATCGAGACCCTCGAGCCATGATACGCGCTCTTCAGGGGCTCCAAACGGATTGCCACGATTTTCCAGTGCACGCAGAGTGCCTTGAGCTTCTTGCGGAATAGTGCCCTTCATCAGCACCATGTTGCGGCGATTCTCAACGATATGCTCAACATGATTAATTCCGACCGGACATACCGTGACGCAGGCGTGGCAGGTAGTGCAGGCCCAAAAAACATCTTGATCCATTACATCGCCAGCGATGCTCCGGTCTGCGTCACCGCCCACCGTTTCGCAGCTTGTTTGAACCATCGGATTGCGAGCGCGGAACGCGCCCGCAGTTTTGAATCGACCGCTCTGTTCTTCCCGGTTCAAACCGCTCGATTCAAGAAACAGCGATTGTGTCAGCGAGCTATCGATCGCGGTGGCGGCACCCGGTAAAATGGAGGGCGCGAGCTTGCCGGCGCTGTTGAGCGCAATCGCGTGATTGCGGGTGTCGAGAATCATCCATTTCGGTGAAAGGGGTTTACCGGAATTGTAGGCGGGACAGGCATCCTGGCACCGTCCGCAACTCGTACATGCCTCGAGATCAAGGAGCTGTTTCCAGGTGTAATCCTTGATCGAGTCGGTGCCGAGCGAAAAATCTTCACCGGTTTCCATCAATTTTTCAAGATCGCCCGGCGACTTAAGCGCCCCTTTAGGTCTACCGCTCCAGCGGAAGTAGAGGTTGGCGGAGCTTGCAAGAATATGGAACGCTTTCGTGTATGGGAAGACCGCGACAAATGCATATACGGTTAATGTATGAAACCACCAGGTGACGAAATGGAAGGTGCGCGCCGCGTGCCGGGCGTGACC
>CAYTAW010000122.1:0-9110 GCA_964435675.1 uncultured Bdellovibrionales bacterium | reverse complement strand
CCTCACCATTAAAGGCATCCGCTGGCTGATCGATTCGGGACAAATGAAAATTGAAAGCGCCAACCATGTCGCGGGAATTAAAAGTATAGAGAAGGTGGCGATAACTGAGAGGGATCGCGCCCAAGCGCTTGGACGTCTGGGACGTGAACAGTCGGGAGAATACATTCGCGTCGGCGTTTCCCATGAGGAGCGAAACTTGGAACCTGCACCGCGTTCGGCTGCTGAAACATCGGTCCTCAGTTCGTTGTTGTTGGATATAGCATATCTCGGAAAAAACCCCGAACGATTTAGTTTTCCGGACGCGATTCCCGATTCTTTGACCCAATTGACGACTCAGCGTTTGAGAAATCAAGGTCTTTTGACTGGGAGCAATCAGCTCACCGAGCTCGGCAAAGTCGTCCGAAAAATCGAATGCTCTCCTGAAGGTGCGCTCGCCCTATGCTACGCGAAGGAAATGAAAATTTATGATGAAATTTTGATTGCTGTTGCGCTCATGGAAAATGAGCAGCCGTTCGAGCTGCAAATGGGGCGGCAGATGGTGATCCCCGCAAAGCTATTCGCAGAAATCTCGGAGCGTAGTGAGGCGCTCACGCGGATGAGGCACTCGAGGGAAGCTGATGGTGCCTTTGTTGTTGATTCGTCAGGTTCGATGGCAAATAGGAATGACGCTGTGCGAATTGTCAGTGAACATCTCCGCCGCAGGTTTGCCCAGGGCTCTGCATCAGATTTCATCGCGGGGATACATTTGATGAAGGAGTATTCAGCTTGTCCAGTTGGGCAAAGAGATCAGTGGGCCCATGACCATATGCTGAACCGGAGACATCTGGATCAAATTCTTAATACGATGAGGCATTTGCGGGAGGCGACTTCGGAGATACCTTCAGCGGGATTGGTATCGCTCAGTTTAACAAGCAGTTCCCATGAAGATAGAGTGCACGCGGTGCTACTCAAAGCGTATTTTTCGCTTCTGATCTCTGAAAAAAATCTTCAATACAATGGTCATGGGCAAGAGAATATAATAGTTTCCTCGCGATCTCTGATTTACCCCCAGACCAGTCGCGCACATGATCGTGCAACGAAGGCGCCATTCATTCTGTCGAGTCAGCTTGCGAGTGTAAATGAGAATGAGCCAGGTAAAACATCGATGAGAAGTGTGGCTGTATTTAGTGCGGTAATTCCGCGCCGAATTATAGCCGACGTGTTGTCGGACCAGTGCGTGCGCGTTGCGCAACCCCGCTGGCGGTATAATATAGAGGCGGACTCATTCGAACAGGAATTCTTGATTCGATTTGATAATCATGAGATTGCTCGCGAATTTGGACGTCCGGCCGCCACAGAAACTTCAAAGCGTAAGTTTGTCGAGGCGCTGTTGGCCCAACATTCAACCGATCCAACTGTGCTACCGTTGGCACTGGCCGAGGTGTTGGATGCGAATCGTGAATTGCGTGACCGAATGAAGATGATTCAAAGAGTATTTGGCGCATCGGTAGCGCCCGAACTCGTTGATGACGCGGCATATGCTGACTACTTGCTGCCGAAAATGCCTGATGACATGCGCTATTCGACAATAGAGTCTCAGCCGATTGCGTTCAACGAGCAACGAATTCTCTTGCAAACATTGAGCTCGTTTGCAGTGCTCAACAGAAAATGAACATCGTCCTAGGCGGGAACTTGAGGCATGGTCGCGCGTGCGAGGTCCTCTCGGTCCAAATCACTTTCTAACTGATGCTGCGCGTGTTGGCCAATTAAAAGCAGTGTTTCGCGCGGATTAGCGAGTAACTTGGTGAGTACCTCATCTACCCCCATACCGAGTAATTGGTTGAATTCTTCGAATCGTGCCAAAGCGGTTGCCGATTCCTTCTTGAGTCGGGTTAATTTCTCGGATTCCGCGGATATATCTCTTTCTATTTGACTGAGGCGCAATTCTTGATCCGCCACGCGACGCTGAATTTCCTGGAGGTCTTTTTTCTCGGCGGTGAGTTTGACGAGCTCAGCACTACGTTCATCGATTTGACCGACAAGTGCCGTCAAATGCTCCTCATTTTTAGCAATAGTTTCTGCGGCCCCTTGAATAAGGGTATCAAATTCTCTTTGACCGAGTTCTCTCGCTTTGGCGTCTATAGAACGTTCGCGCATATCCAGCTCACGAACACGCTGGGTGGCTTTTTCGCGCAAAGTTTGGATCAAGTCGACCGTTCTCTCTAGCTCTGGCGAAGACGGTTTCTTATTTAGTGATGGGTGGACCCCGTAAAATGAAATGCATTGACGAAGAAGCGTCACATTGCTGCGTGTTTGATCCAGAAGAGGCGATATCGCTCCCGTTTGTTCAGCGAGACCCGCCAAGCCGATTTCGAGAAAGACCGCGCCCCGAACCGCTAGTTCAAAGGGGCTGCCCGGGGATTTATCTATTTGGCGAAACTTACCCCCCAGGTTAAACACATCGCCCGGAGCGGGAACGTTGAGCGTATTCAGGATTTGGGAAGTTGCATTGCTCGCTTTCTCGTACCAAGGTACCACGAATGCCGCGATGACCCTCGAGCGCAGCAAGAGGGCGCACGTCCATACCCCAGCCGCTACCCAGAAAGAAAGATATGATGAGGAGGGCGACTTCTCGGAAGATTCGGCCCGCGGCGCCTCTTCTTCCCGCGGCTGTCTCTGTATCGGCGGAAGCTCGTCGGTCGTTCGATTGACTACAATCGTTGCACTTCGCATTAGATCGATCTGCTGTCGGAGCTCATGGCTGATTTTTAATATTTCCTCGGGTGAAATTGTCTTGCCAGTGGCTGAGCCGTGCTTTCCTAATTTATCCGCGCGGGCTCCGATCGCTTCCAAATTGTCGAGGGCATTGCTCAGTTGCAGAGTTACGTCAAATGGACTGGGAGCGCCGGGAATAGTTTCGACCAGTGCGGTAACGCCCGGTTCTTGTTCAGATCGCGGCGCACTTGGCGGAAACTCCTGCGCCGCGGAAAAGGATGCCGATGCAAGAACACAAAGAGTGCTCGCGACGTGAGTGGTTAATTTATTGCCTTCAATCATTTGCGGGTAGGTTTTAAGTACACCACAGAGTAAAAAAAAGGGATTTCTTAAGCAAATCACCGGACAAGACGAACGTCCGCTTCCTCAATAGAATTGCTAACCGTATGGAAGTTATGGAAATTTGGGGAATCGTCGTTTTATTAGACTATTCTTTGCGCGGCATTTTGAAAAAAGTCAGAGCTTCTTCAGAACCGCGTAGTACTTTTGAAATGAGAGCGGGATTTTCCTCAATAAGTACTCGGAATTCCCCTGTATGAGCGGCAAAGTCGTCCCTTGCAATTGCGCGCGAACCTCGAGCCATTCATCGTCGGTTCGCGGGATAAAGGGAATGCCCGCTGCTTCGAACCGACTCATTCTTTCCGGATCGCGTTCATGTTCTTTTAGGGCGGCGATTCGCTGGTCGATTGCAGTCTCGCGTAACTCGGTATAATTCTCGATCAGATTATTGCTGGTTCCACGAAACCGATACACAATTTCAACCGCTGAGCGGTAGAAAGAGGGAGCTTTTTCCAGAAGCTCCTCTTTAGTGGCAATCGGCCGATCTTTCGAAGATATGTCTCCCTCAACAAATTGACCATGGTTATCAAATACTCCGAGCGCTTCAAAAGATCCGGCCCGCTGAGCTCCGCGATATGTCCGCAATCCAGTAACTATCAACGCTCCCGGAACGATAAATTCTCTGTGAAGGAGATCATTTTCGTTAAACGCCGTGCCTAGAAGTACAACAAGATCTATTTTTTCTTTTGGTGTGAACGTTTCGATACGGCTCAAGTAGGAGCTTATTCGCGATTCATCCTGATAGAAGCGGCGCATCATCGCCACAGAGAGGGGATCTATTTCAACATTGATTATTTTTTTACATGCTAAGAGAGCCTCACAGTGACTGACGTCGGATCCATGGCCGGGAGCTAGCGCAATGCGGCCGCAAAGATCAAAGTGCTTGGCGAAGCCGCGTAGCGCGCCTAAGTAGTTGGCGCTGGGGCATACACTGATTGGGCTATCGACCGTGCTTCCTATACGAAGTTGAGCTTGGATGGCATCAAGGTGGTCCAACGCTCTGTTGCCGTAGTGCCCCGGCTCATCAAGCGCTTCGAGTGCCGCGCGATGATGACGAAGTTCGCCCTCAGAGAGAGGGTATGCGCTCACAGATGAGGGGCCTAACAAAGTCATAGTAATTGGAATGATACTAGAATTCAGGGCGTTACTCATCTTTGGACGAGGCGGCGACTGTCGAGCAAAAAATCTATGAGGCGCGCGCTTTTAATTGAATTATCAATGAGATAATACCCAAAAAGATAAACAGGGCGGGGATCGCGATAATTGCGCCGTCGGAATAGGTGGTCGGGTGAATAACTGCGTAGGACGGATCCGCAGGATTGTAAAAACATGGAACGGTGGCACCCGGTAATAGATCGTCCGCAATATTCCGGTAATACTGGGCGCTGCGATTGATGTTGCTCTTGGTCTCGTAGAGAGTCCCTGTTCTCTGCGCTCCGTTGGCCGAATATGAATACTTAATCACGAAATCAGGAATAGCGTACTGGTCGACTTTTAATTCGACGTTTTCAATTGTACACGAAGTTTCAGTCCAGCGTTGCTCGCTCAGGGCGCGCTGAAATGTGGGATACATCACGGCGCCCGCAGCGAGTCCAAACGTAATAAGAATAATTCCGCCGTAGCGAAGGCTCCACCGCTGTTTCAAAAGCGTTCCTGTCACGAGTTGCGAGTTAGTGCATCGATTCGATACGCAATCGTCGGATATCCGCCATAATGGGGCAAGGGAGAAGATGCACGTAGTTCCTCCGCACCGTCCAGTCGAGGCCTTCGAGAACTAGCCTGACGTATTTCCGGGTTAAATTCTACCGATCCGATGATGCTTTACATCGGCATTCGAACGACCGCAATCGCAGAGTAACGTTAGGGAATTATTTTTGCTGCTGTTGATGATGGTGTCGTTTCGTCCCTCGCATCGGTTCAGCTTCCAACGGATTAGTCGGCCAAGAATGCTTCGGATACCGGCCTTGCATCTCTTTTCGAACCTGCTCATAGGAATTTTTCCAAAAGCTTTCTAAATCCGAAGTCACTTGCAGTGGCCGGCCGGCGGGAGATAGCAAGTGAATTGTCAGAGGAATTTTCCCCGCAGCGATCGCTGGCGTTTCGCGTTGTCCAAATAGCTCCTGAAGGCGCGCTGAAATTGCGGGAGCTCTTTCCCCTTGATAGTCAATCGTGACGCGCCTACCGGTTGGGAGAAGGAGGTCGACGGGTGCGAGTTTATCGAGGAGCTGTTTCGTATGATAGGAAAGATGGGCCGCGAGCATTTGGTCTAGCTCGATATTTTCCAACTCGCGGAGTTTTCGGAACCCCGATGTAAATGGGACGAGCCATTCGTCCATCGTTTCAAGTAATTTTTGTTCGCTTAGATCCGGCAGTGTATCTGATCCTATGCCGCGAGTTCGAAGCCATTCGGAGCGCTCCCGATAGCGGTGTTCGCTTTGCTTAAAGGGCAGAGCGCTAATCCCATGGTCGGCGACTGCGGCGAGAAAAAGCGGGGCCGCTTCATCGTCGCGCGCGGCGACTGGGCGATCCGCTAGAATGAGGCTTCCGAGCGCGCGCACTTCGCGCGCGCGAATACTTTGAGATTGCGAATCCCAAATCACCTCACGCCGGCTGTCAATTTGGCTGCTAAAGACGCGCTCGATTTCATCGGCGTCGATGGATTCAGCGAGGAATATCTTCGCATTGGCGCCACTTCCGTCTAAATGAGCAACCGCAAGAAAAGGATGCCGTGCGAGCGGAGAGCGCTCCGGTACCGTGGCGCCGGTGCCAGAACGGAGTAAATATCGCGTACCATTCGCTTCCCGCTGCATCGCAACTCGCTCAGGATACGCGAGTGCTACGAGCGCGCCGAAATCGGCGCTACTATCCTCGGCGCTTTCGGGCGCGTTAATCATTCTTCTTAATCGCTGTGCTTCGGTATCGACACGCTTCCACGCATTGGACCGGACAGAATCTCTTCCGGCTCGTAGCTGGCGCAGCGATTCGAATCGGTTGGAAAGAATTTGATCGAGTTCACGATCACCACCTCCGCTATTTTCTTCGAGCAGCGCGGCAACATCGCAGGCCTGCGCGGCAAGTCCTAAGTCCTTCGCTTTTAATAGCAAGCTGGAGAGACGCGGGTGCAGCGAAAAGCGGAGCAGTGCGCGGCCATGCGCAGTAATCTTTCGGGTTTCGTCGAGCGCGTCGAGCGCGCGCAAGACGCTGAGCGCCTGGTCGACTTGGGCTTGATGAGGTGTAGTCAGTAGTGCGTAGCGGGAAACGTCGGTCGAACCCCACGCCGCTAATTCTAGCAGGAATGATGAGAGATCTTCATGAAGAATATCGGGCGAATTGAATGGCGCGAGCTCTTGCTGTTCGCGTTCGGTCCAGAGCCGATAACAAACTCCGGCCGTTTGACGCCCGGCGCGGCCCGCGCGCTGAGCCGCAGAGGCAAGACTTACCCGCACGGTTTCGAGCCCAGAAACGCCGCGGCGCACGTTGAAGCGCGGAACGCGCATCAACCCTGTATCGACCACAATACGCACATTAGGAATGGTGATGCTGGTCTCTGCGATATTGGTTGCCAGTATCACGCGGCGTTTACCGCTGGGGCCGGGGTTTAGTATCTGATCTTGTTCTCCGGGAGGGATCTCTGAATGGAGACGAAGCACGTTTATTTCGCGCAACTCCGGATCGGATTCGAGCTTTTCAGCGGTGCGGAAAATTTCCGAGCGGCCCGGGAGAAAAACAAGTATATCTCCGTCCTCTTCGCGCAGGGCGCGGCGTACGGTATCAGCAGCAGCGGTATCGATGAAACGCTCGACCGCCTGAGCGCGATAACGCATTTCAACCGGATGCTGCCGACCGGGGCTTTGAATAATTTCGGCATTTCCAACAAGCGCTGCCACAGCCTGCGCGTCAATTGTTGCGGACATAATCACGATGCGTAGGTCGGGACGGAGCGCACGCTGCGCCTCAAGCGAAAGTGCCAACGCCAAATCCGCGTGCAGACTGCGCTCATGGAATTCATCGAAGATAATCATGCCGACGGATTCCAGAGAGGGATCTTCCTGAATCATTCGCGTCAAAATTCCTTCGGTTACTATTTCGAGTCGTGTTGCGTCAGATGTTCGCGAATCATTGCGCACCCGGTATCCGATTGTTGCGCCAGTCCGCTCGCCACGCTGCCGCGCGATGAAATCGGCCGCGGCGCGCGCCGCGATTCGTCGCGGCTCGAGCATCAAAACTTTTCGGCCATTCAGCCATGGCGCGTCAAGGCAGGCGGGCGGGACCCTGGTGGTCTTTCCCGAAGCGGGTTCCGCTACGATGACGAGATTTCGCCCCGCAGAGAGGTGCTTTGAAATGCCCGGTATTAAATTGTCAATCGGAAGGGTACTGGGCACTGGGAAAACTTAAAATGGGGTTACGCATTGTATGTTTCGGATCGCTTTTATTGTATCATATTAAGTTAAAAGGTCAGAATGTTCGAAAATCGCTCTGAAGAATATATCCCGCCGCCTTCTGATACCGCGCCCCCGAGAGAGCTTCGAGGTCTTTGGCTCAATGTGCCGATGGTCAAATTATTTTGTTAATTCTTACAGCAAAGGTGTGCCAGACTGTTAATTTTATGACTCGTTTTGGCCATCGATTTTAGAATTTTACATTCAATTCAATAGAATTTTCGAGGTGTAGATATGGATAGAGCAAGTTTGGGAGCGGCATTGGTAATGGCGGGGGCTCGTGGAGAGATGGAGCCCGAAGCGGTCAACGCCGCCTTTCAGATGCTTGCGGGAGCTCCGATTTTACGGCCTACCGCGACTGCTGACGAGAAGGCGATGGGTATTCGACCAATTTCACAAACGCTTGACTGCAACGGAGATGTATTGATTGCTGGAAAACCGTACCTTTATGGAGACAAGAAAATAATGGTTCTTCGCGAAGAGTTCGGGGCGGGGAATATTGTCGATACGTATCAGCGTATCTTTTATCTCGATGGTGATTTTAGAGAAAGCTTTTTCGTGGTGGACGGACTGCTCATTAATGGACCATTCGCGGCCCCCCAGTATAAGTCTCGACTCAGACCGGTAACTGAATCGAAATAACACGATTATTTATTTGGCGAGTAACCGTTTATCGTCCTGCGATCTCGTAGCAGGCGTAAGTCTAGTCGCATGTGGTCGATAGTCTGAGGGTTGCCTGCGCGATTGCTCCCGCGTTCTACTTGTATCTCGGCCCACTTCCAATCTCTTGTACCGGGGTTATTTTGTTAGGTGCCGTTAATCAATTCCCATTTAAAAGGATTTTCCCCGGGTATTGGCTTTCGCGCCACTGCTATCTGCAAAAGTGAAGTCCTCATTGTGGACGGAGTCGTTATTCCACGAGAGATGCCGGAAGATCCGCGCAAAATTCTCGGAGCGAAATTAATGCATTTTAAAATCAGCATAAAAGTCATACAGTCGCCGTATATGATCAGGGCTGCCGCTTCTCAAATTGATATTGTGCTCGGTGATTTAGATGGAAACTGTCGCAAGATTATCGGACAGATCGAGATCGCTCATCATAATGGTGTGAATTTGATCGCATTTCCAGAGTGTGCGCTGTGCGGGTATTGCTGTTCGGATTTCGAACAAACGTATCGTATCGCAGTTACGCGAGAGGACCCGCGGCTAAAGCGGATTGCAGAGATCGCTAACGATTTGGGAATGTTTGTTGTTACGGGCTTCGCAGAACGTTTAGGACATTCCGTATACAATAGCGCGGCGTTTTTTGGCGCTGGCGGATTCAACCAATTCTATCGCAAAACTCATCTTCCCTATATGGGGCTCGATCGTTTTGCGGCGCCCGGTGATACGGGATTCTCCGTTTTCGATACACCGGTGGGGCGCATAGGTATATGCATCTGTTACGATCAAAGTTTTCCCGAGAGTGCGCGAGTATTGGCATTAAAAGGCGCTCAGCTGATAGTCTTGATTACTAATTGGGCCGAGGGCGCACGCGATGTCTGTGATATACTCCCCAATGCGCGTGCGCTTGAAAAT
>CAYTAW010000121.1:4240-9135 GCA_964435675.1 uncultured Bdellovibrionales bacterium | reverse complement strand
CCCCGCATTATATTCGCCACGCACGAGCGGCAACGTCGCCAAAATCACCGCCGTGAGGAGGCTAAATCCACTGCGAATGCGTTCTCCCACAATTGCATCTCCGCCGGGAACCAGTTTGAGCACTGCGCTCGATGCCAAACCACCCTGATACTCATCGAAGAGCCCCTTGGGATTTATGCGCCGCGAACGCTGATGCGGAAAGAGATGCATCAGCAGCAGTAAAAACCCTGCGACAGCGGTAGAACGGGGATCGAGACCCCACATACGCGCCGCCAATTGCTCATGAGCGCGCTGGAAACTTTCGGCGTTCGGAACAAGCGCGGCAGAGAAGTACTCGCTAAAGGGAAGTTCCACATCGGCAAAGGAGCGCGGATCGTACGGGCCAAGAGTGTCCTCACGCACGCGCATC
Organism: uncultured Bdellovibrionales bacterium; assembly: GCA_964435675.1. Classification (GTDB taxonomy): domain Bacteria; phylum Bdellovibrionota_C; class UBA2361; order UBA2361; family CAYTAW01; genus CAYTAW01. The sequence continues at coordinate 8,726 of CAYTAW010000121.1, read as the reverse complement.
GACTCGACGCGAGATTTATCTATTTTAAGCGCCCTTCCAAAAAGATCGCGGCTCTCTTTGGTGTCATTCTTCTCGAAAACAACTTTCGACAAATTAAATAAAATCTCCGGCGACGACGGATTCAACTCGAGCGCACGGCGCAAGTCGTGCTCAGCTCCGGACAGGTTTTGAGCGAGATACCGCAGCACACCGCGCTCGGCGAGCAGCCAGGATTTCTCACCCAAATTTGCTTCGAGCCGATCGAGCATGCGCTTCGCTTCTGCATCCATGCCAGCTCGACGCAGCAGCTGCGCGTACTTGAATTGAACTACCGCATCGCCCTTCCACTCGCTAATCATTTCCTTGAGCGCGGGTATTTCATCCGCAGCCAAGGGCTGCTCGCCGTCTAACACGACGCGGCGCACCTGCGCATCCGTAATCCAGCTTGCGATATTTTCCCGAAGCGGAACAAGCACGCCCCACGCCATGATTACAATGCCTGCGGCAATAGAGAAGAAACGCTTTTCGGGCATCAACGAATAGAGAACGATCGACCACAGCGAGACACACCAGAGGAATCCACAAAACAGCGGCGTGATAATCAACGAAAGGTACACCAGCGGAATCAACCATCCTCTCTTTTCCGGCGCGATGCGCCATGCGAGAACGCGAAAAATATCCATGATACGAACGCAAAAAAGCAGCGCAAAAGAAACCGCAAGAGCAATCGAAAAAGCGAGCAGCAACGGATAAATACTTATCTTAAGCAACGAGAGCACTCGAAAAGGTGAGAAGATTGTTTCAGTTACCGCGCGTTTAAGCACGTAGGTTGAGGAACTCAATCCGAACTCGGAGGCGACCGGTAGCACGCTCCAGAGAATTTCCGGAGAATTCGGCGCTAAACTATATCCCCATCGATAGAAAAAGCGCGCTTCATCGCGCTGGTTCTCAGCAAGCAGCCCACGACCCTCGGCAACGAGCGCTTGCGCGTACCGCGGGAGCTCGGTTATGCCCAGCGAGTCGCGCAATAGCAAGATCTGCTCGATAATCTGACTGACGGTGGAATAATCATGCTCCTGCTTTCGGAGTAACAACTGCGCCCATAACGCTTCGAGCTGCTGGAGCGGAGTATGCTTCAGCTCTATCGGTTTCGCCTGCTCAGTCGGCTCCTCTATCGCACCTATCGACGCAGCTTCTGCCGTAGTAGCTGCCGGTGGAATTGCCTCCGAGACGCATATTTCGGCCTGCAAAATCCCAGCAAATAACACCGTGCAAAAAAGCGATATTTTCTTATTCATAATCAAACAGCTCATTGACCGCATTGGGATCTTCACTGGTGACATGGAGAGTCTCTCTACTCTCACCGCTAAACCCATTTTCTATCTGCTCCCGCCGCCCGTTTTGCTCTAAAAATTCACCGAATACCTCACGAAGTGCGCTGAAATAATCGCGCTCGCCGGCGCTGAAATTTTTTTCGGCGTCGCCAAGCAGCTTATCGATCTTTTTGACCGCTACTTTCCCCTCTTCAACGCGCTTTTTGTCATCAAGCAGCTGAGAGAGAAAATCACGAAGGCTCACCTGCACTAGAATATTCGGCTCACGCTGCCGCACCGGCGGCGCAGGGGTTGGAAGAGGCGTAGGCGTCCCCTCCACCGCGGCTGTTTCCTCACCGTCTTCAGACCCCCCTTTTTTCTTTGGTTGCTTTCTTTTCTTTTCCCGCTTTTCTTTACATGAATGGGAAATCAATTTGTACAGTGGATAGCACGCGGGACAGCTCGCATCATGCGAAATCTTCGGGTCGATCAGATTTTTTAGCGCCATATTTCTGCCGTCGGTCTGCAATCCTTGGCAAAGATCTCTAATGCTCCGGGTATACGGCCCCCAGCCGGGAAATTTGACGCGTTTTTTCTCGACTAATAGATCCATCGCGTCGCTGTGAAACTCCTCAACCGCTTCTTCTTCTTGGCTCTCACTTTGCTCGGGCGGCACATCGTTAAACATATCGCCGAGCTCGTCATTTTGAGCCTGAGCAGGTAGCGCTCGCCAAAAGGCAAGCGCGGCCACGCAGCTGCAGAGCCACCCAAAACGGCGGATTTTCGCGACAGAGATCATGGACTAGGTATCGGCTAAGTCCGAAAATTTCTTGCCTCGGCCTCGATCAGGCCCATAACTAGCTAAATACATGAGGAAATTAGGCGAAGCGGCGGACCCCTAAAATATGACCGTGCTCTTTTGCGTCGCACTCGATAATATTACAAATCGCCGCATTTAATGTCGTTCGCGGCAAAGGAGAATTTGTATGCCACATCAGAAATACCGCTTTGCGACCCGCGCAATCCACGCCGGACAACCCCCGGAGAGCTCTACCGGAGCGATTATGACGCCCATCTACCAAACATCAACGTATGTCCAGTCAAGCCCTGGCGTATTCAAAGACGGCTATGACTATTCACGAACCAAGAATCCGACACGAACCGCCTTGGAGATCAATCTTGCCTCGCTCGAAGGCGGAAATTTTGGACTCGCATTTAGCTCGGGCTGCGCCGCTACCTCCGCGGTCCTGCATCTCCTAAAGAGCGGAGATCACGTCGTGCTTTGCGACGACGTATATGGCGGTACCTTTAGAATTTACGACAAGGTGTACAAGCAGCTCGGCATTGAGCACACCTGCGTGGATATGACCGATTTAAATAAGGTGGCGGGCGCGTTCAAGAGCAATACCAAGCTCGTATGGATCGAGACGCCAACGAATCCGATGTTGAAGATCATCGATATCGAAGCGGTCGCCGGCGAAGCAAAAAAGAGAAACGCCCTTGTTGGTGTCGACAACACATTTGCCAGTCCGTATTTGCAGCACCCTCTTTCACTGGGCGCGGATATCGTTTGCCATTCGGCTACCAAATATATCGGCGGGCATTCCGATGTCATCGGCGGCGCTCTGATCGTAAACGACGAATCGCTCGCCCAACGTCTTCACTTTATGCAGAACGCCATCGGCGCTGTTCCTGCTCCGTTCGACTGCTTTTTACTGCTCCGATCAACTAAGACTTTGCCGGTGCGAATGGATCAGCATTGCCGCAACGCCATGGCGGTGGCTACGTTTCTAGAGAAGCATGCGGCGGTTAAAAAGGTCATCTACCCAGGACTGCCTTCACATCCTCAGCATGAGCTGGCGAAGCGGCAAATGCGCAATTTCGGCGGTATGGTTTCAGTGGTCCTAAAGGGGAATATCGAGACCTCGCGACGCTTCTTGGAGCGCGTTAAGCTGTTTTCGTTGGCGGAGTCACTAGGCGGGGTCGAATCTTTAATAGAACTCCCCGCGGTGATGACTCATGCGTCGATTCCAGCCGAAACGCGGGCCCAATTGGGAATTGCGGATACGTTGGTGCGCATGTCGGTGGGAATTGAAGACGCTGAGGATTTGGTGGAAGATCTACGGCAAGCCTTAGCGTGAGCGAATTGGCCCAGGCTCACTGCATTAAGCGTGGAATACTAGGTATAGCCGCGTAGCAGCGAAGAATTTCTAGGAAAAACTCTTACGGAGCCGCGCCTCGCGCGGCTCAATTTTTTTATATCGACTCTTTTTTTGTATCCTTTTGTGTCGCAGTGGCGACTTTAGTATTAGACCGCAGCAGTAACGGAAAGTCCTCCTTCGCAGCCACCTAATCAACGGCGGACTTCTTAATAGAGAATAATACTATTGAGGCTTGCTACGGCGGTCATTTTTTTCGTGTTGCCCGCCGTTTTGCAGCGGGCTAGAAGGAAAAAGAAAAGTGGAAAGGCTGGGGGCACGGAGCATACCATACTTACATTTTGGAACTTAGAATTTTCCGCTCAAAAAATCCCCTCACCTATTTTGAGAGCGGTCGAAACTACTTTCCTAAATGTGCCCCAGCCTTTTTTAAGTCCACCATCTACGGCATTTCATCATGGTTGACTTAAAAAAAGCTAGTTTTTTACGCCGAACTACTATTGATAGATATGGTTCTGTTGCGCCGCATGTGACTTAAAAAAGTGGCGGATTTTGCTTTTATTTTCTACGAAAAATCATTACGGGCGCAAATAAATCAATGAGTTATCATAAGGAGCTATCAAGCGGCGTGACAGCGAACTGCGCCAAAGGCCCAACGATGATATTCGTCAGGCGGCAGCGGGATGCTTTGCAAAAAGCCAAATGGCAAGCAAAACCAAAAAGGCCAAAAAAAGCGCAAATCCAATGACCCAAACGGCCTTTTCCTCGAACGACTCAAAGGAAAATCCCGTTTCCGGCACATTAGCGTTTCGCATCGATGGATGGTAGTCGCGGCCAAAGCGATTCGGAATCGATGAAGGATTCATGCGTTGCGTGTCGCCGGTATCAATATCTTCAACGCTAAATTCGAGAGGCCTACCGAAAACTGAACTTTGCGCGGGCTTATCGAGTAGGCTGTGCGTGGCATCGACTCCCCCTTGGGTCACCGGCGCGTTTTCCCACTGCGCAATGCCAACAGTCGACGCCACGTTACTG
>CAYTAW010000121.1:0-4230 GCA_964435675.1 uncultured Bdellovibrionales bacterium | reverse complement strand
AAACAAGGCGGTCCCCGTTATGCTCGGAGGTGTCCCAGCCACGTTACTGACCGCCGCGATCGGGGGATCATTAAAGAGGATTTTGTATTTGGAAACTTCGATCAGATCGGCGTCGCGAATATTGGTCGGCTGCTCAACTGGGACACCTCCGAGCATAACGGGGACCGCCTTGTTTTGCGCTGATACGGTGGTGAACATACCCTTGCGCTCGATCACCATTGCCGGCGAATTCGACATTCCCATCGAGCCTTCGACTTCTAAATCCGCTCCCTGGCCGCCAACGACAAGCGATCGGCCGTATTCCGGAACGGTGACATCTTTGACGAAATCATCTCCAACAATCACCAACAGTGAACGCTTTGGATGCGTTTGGCTACGCGCAATTACCGGCTTTCCGGTAGCGAGGAGCTCGGTAACTTGGATCATCGTGTCGGCAAGCTGGAGCACGTCCCCCGAGCGCAGAAAGCGATAGGTGCCCCCCGGGGCCGCTTCGCCATTGACCCACGATCCGTTGGTGCTGCCCAAATCTTCATAGACCCAGCAATTTCCAAAAGAGACGATCCTGCCATGAACGCTCGAAACAGTTTGATTTGCAATCGGTATCCCATTAGCAGACGGGTTCCGACCAATATCGACAATCGCGCTGCGCAGGATGCGCCCAACTTCAATCAGTTCAGTGCCGCGCACTTCTTGCAGCAGTAAGATTTCACTATCCACGGTATTTCGAGTACACGGTATTCCGAATTAATCCATTTCGCTCAACTTTTTCCCGAGCAAAGATGTCGGCGCCGATATCATTTTAGGGCGGCTTTGTTTTGCCGCAAGATCTCAGCGCTTCTTATAACAGTACCTCAGATATGAGATCCCGGCAACGGACGCAATTCCTCCACCGCAACCCGTGCTTCGATTTCACCGATATTTAGTGCGTATCACGCTCTAATTCGGCCAATATTAGCGCAACGGCGCGGTATAGGCGCTCGGGAACATGCTCGCCCAATTCGAGCGCATCGAGGGCCTGAGCGAGCGCGGGGCGCTCGATAACCGGCACACCACAGGCATTCGCGATTGCCACAATATGATCGGAGTCAAGCGCATCACCCTTGAGCGCAAGCAGTGGCGCGGCGTCATTTTCTTGATATTCGAGCGCCACAGCGCGCCGGTATTTCATTGCCCGCTATTGTTCTTCATACACAGTCCGCGGCAGCGGTTTACCCGCTCCTTTCGTCCCCTTCTTGTTATTGGACGAGGTTTGCAAGCGTTCGACCCGATTATCGAGCGGAGCGGTGTCTTGTGCGAGAACTAAATTCCGCAGCAGCTTATCAAGCGCCCAAATGCTCACCGGTTTGGCGATTATTTCAATGCGATTAATCTCTTTCAAAAGGCGCGTCCAGCGCTTCGGATCAAATGTGCTAATCAATATGCGCAGGTCGGGATGGGTCGCCGCCATTTCGCGGACGAAACCCACGATATCCTCGCTCGAACGATCGGTATCGATCATCAATACCAGTGGTTTATTGTGCGCTGAGTCCATCGCTTCACGCACCTTTTGCCGTTTGCGCAAAGCGCGCGCCCGATACCCCATCGATTCGACCAGAGAGACTACGGAGGAAGTCACCGAGTCTTCGATGTCGAGCAGCAAAACCGCCGGACCTTGCGCAGGCGCACGCATCTCATCTCTTTCCCGCCGATCCCTGCGCGAATTTTCGCGAGCGCTAGCCTCGGGAACGAGAATTGAAAACTCCGAACCGACCTGCGGTACGCTGTCGAGCGTAATCGTGCCGCCGTAATTCCTGATCAGCGCATAAGCGGCGGAGAGATTGACGTGACCAACGCCGCCGATATGGTTCTTCGGATCTTCATTATAAAGCGCAAAGAACGGTTCGAAAATGCGCACCTGCTGCTCCTTATCGAGCCCCGCGCCGTTATCGCGGATGCGAATAGCGGCATATGTGCCGGGCAGCAGCTCGGTGGTCGAATCAACTTCAGCAATACGCTGCGACGCGACTGTCAGCTCGACTTTCCCGTCCGTACGCGGGCCGATTGCGTCCTTTGCCTGAACTAAAATGTTAGCAATAGTCTGCTGCATGCGCCCGTAATCAACCATCACGGTGGGCAGGCTCGGCTCGATGGTAATCTTCAGCTCAATCTGCGAACCGAGAATTGAGCGGTAGAAATCACGCGATTCGTCGATCATTTTCGCTAAATCAACCGGCTCAATATTCTGTGTTTCGCCAACGGTGCAGGCGACCAGCTGCTTAATAAGTCCGGCGCCGCGGTGCGAAGAATCGACGATGAGCTGCGCGGACTTGACGAGCGGCGAGTCTTTCGGAAGCTGCATTTCGATTAGCGACGACTGCCCCATTATAGCCTGCAGCAAATTGTTAAAATTGTGCGCTACCCCCGAGGCAAGCAAACCGGCTGTGCGCATCTTATCATCCGAAGCCATGCGCGATTCAAATCGACGAGCGAGCATTACCGTGGCTATTTCACCCGCCATACGCGTGAGCAGTGAAAGATTATTTTCGGCAAATTGTGGCGATACTGCTTCAGGCTCAAGAATTAAAACGCCAACCGATTGGCCGAGCGATACAAGCGGCAGAATCACCAGTGTGCCAAGCTCAAGACGGCGCACGATCATTCTAATACCCGAGCACTCCATTTTTTGCCCCTTGGGCACTATTACCGGCTTGCGTTGCTCAAGCGCCTGGTCCAGAAACTCATGGGGCTGAGAGCGCTGGATCTGCACGTTGACGATGCGCCGTCGCAGCCCCGGGCCAAAACCCGCCTGACCGACGAGATGCGTACGCTCGTCATTAAGAGTCGCGAGCCACATGCGCTTGCACGGAAACTGATCCTGAATGATTGGGAAGGCGTGCTCTGCCAATTCCTTGGCCGAAAAATGCTTAGATAATTCGTGAGTCAGTTGATAAAGCGCGCTGAGTGATTGTGAGTTGCGCCGCTCACTTGCGTAGTATTCCGCTTGCCGGGCAATAAGGCAGATTTGATTTGCGGCGGCGCCGATTAATTCGAGATCGTCTTGCGAGAATTGCTTCTCATCGCGGTGGAAGATCGCGAGCGCGCCGTATACAATATCTTCGAAAGCAAGCGGCACGACAACGCACGCGCGGAGTCCCTCATCCTTTGCCAACACTGACGCCGCACGGGTATCGCTCTGCAAATCCGGGACGCGAAAACTTTCCCGCCGCGCAACGGCAAGCCGGAGCAACGACTTCACGTTCAGCGAGTCGCTTAATTTCTCAATATAGCGGGCAGAGAGCCCTTCTGCAGCGACGATTTCCAGCTTTTCATGGTGCTGATCGAAAAATACGCAAACGCCCGAGGTCGAGCTGGTAGCGCGCAGCAGCGAACGCAATCCACGCAGAGCGACGATGGCCGGATCAAGATCAATGGTCAATGAGCGCGCAAGTTCGTAGAGCGCGCGAATGCGACGATCCTGAGATGGCAATGTATCAATCAACGGCGCATCTGCCAGGGTATGCGACGCAGGAGTGGCGGGATTATTTTGCAGGTTCTCCGCTGCGGGCGCGTGCTGGTGCAGGGAGAGGCGGTCGAGAGCGGCCGAACAGAGATCGGCGATATGCTCCAAGCGGGCGATGTCGCTCCGTTGCCAGCGTTGATAAAGATTGCAGAAATGGACCTCCAGAACACCGCAAATCCGATCACCGCGCAGGAGCGGAATAGCGGCGAAACTGCGGATGCGGTTCTCTCGCAGCGCATACTCGAGGGAGCTGTAGACGCGAGATGTCGCCGAGTTCGAGATCAGCACCGCCGATGAAAAACTCTGTTGGTCGAAGTGCAGTTTCCCATTTTTTAGATCAAATATCGGCTGTGTGCGCTCTCCGTTTCGGCCCGGGGCTCCCGTCTCGAATATGACTGGCGCGGCGCCTCGTGCGTCGCTGATAATAACGCGATCGGCGAAATGTTCTGCGATAACGTGCTCAGCGGCAGCTTTAAGCGCCACAAGCGGTGTCTGCGCTTCATAAAGCGCCCGGCGCAGCTGAGCAAGGGCAGCGTTCATACTACTCTCCCTGCCCGCATAGGTTCGGGCATTCGCTCAACGATTATAACTTTGGAACGCTTAATCTGACGCACGAGGTCCTCACGCGCCAGCGCGTACTGCAGCGCGCGCCGCTGCCCCTTTACATGCGGATCCCCGTCACTCTCTCGTTGCTCACGGCGCATTTCGTGATAATCCATATACACCTGCTC
>CAYTAW010000120.1:8782-9245 GCA_964435675.1 uncultured Bdellovibrionales bacterium | reverse complement strand
GCTTTGCCGCGGCAAAAATCGCCGGGTAATACCGCAGATCCGCACTTTTTATTTCGCGCTGTCTTTCAACTTCGCAAAATGAGTCGAATACCCCTTGAGGAAAATCACCAAACGCAGCGGCAATCTGCAATAACTCCGGCGGCTGCTGACCTGCGTTCATGGCGCGCTCCGTTTACGGCGCTGAAGTCCGCTCCGTATGGCGCCTAAATATTCGCCTCCCAACAGTTCCACATTTACACGAGTCGAATTTGCCGAATGCGAGCGGCGGGCGATAATCGTCTGCGGCAAAACACGCGGGACAGCACCCACATCCTGCGCGCGCATCATCCAATCGACGAAACTGGAAAACACGCCGTTCTCGGGAAAACTGCCGATTCGCTCGAACTCCATGCGCGAAACGGCAAAGGCCGCACAGCACACTGAAGGCTTTGCCGTTTGGTGGCTTTCGCTGAATAACGTCTCC
>CAYTAW010000120.1:0-8772 GCA_964435675.1 uncultured Bdellovibrionales bacterium | reverse complement strand
CCACTTCGGCGCATAGGCCGGAAAACTGGACCGCCTGACCGAACACCAATCGTGCGACGCTCTCTTCTTGCAGCGCGCGGACTTGATGCGCAATTCTCTCGGGATGCGCGATATCATCGGCATCATGAAAAATGAGATATTCTCCCAATGCCGCTCGCACTCCGAGATTACGCGCCGCCCACGCGCCACGCCTTTCCGATCGAATTACTTGGACTATCCCGCCGAACTCTCCGGCAATGCGAGCGCTGCGATCGGTCGATCCGTCATCGATAACAATTATTTGGCGTGCAGGATGCGTTTGATTCAATAGCGATTGCAGAGCCTGCGCAATAAATAGCTCACCATTATAGACGGGAAGAATCACCGCCGCACTGCATCCCTCACGCGCTACCCCATTCTCGGATACCCGCCAAGAAACGATGAGGTGAAGGTCCTCATACCGAAAATTTTCAACAATACCTCAGCTCGTGTAAGGGTTAACTCGGCCGCGAGCGCACGCGCGAATAGCTGGGCGTGCCGTTGGATGCCGGGAAACTGATGTGCAAGATGCCTCGTCAATGTATCGCTCCAATCGGAGTTTATAGAAAAGAGATCAATAATGGCATAAATGCTTACCGCGCATGCATAGCCTTGCGTACCAGGACTCGAATCGAAAAAGCTTCTCCAATCGAGCAGCTCACCATAGCAATAAATGCGCAGATAAAAAATAAAGAGCTCTCGTATCAAATACTCGCTCATACTCGAACGGAGCAAAAGGAAAAAAGAATTCCAAATAAGCTCACTGTGCGCAGCGACAGGGAGCGTTTGATCGATTTTGCTCGTCATTGCACCTGATTTCTCCGTTTGGTTCGCTAATGGATGGAGCTCCACGATAAATTCATTGCGCTTGAAGAGGCAGGGGAAACGGAACCCTAATAGTTTCCTCACTCTTGCTCCCTGTCGAAAAGGCGAAAATCCGCGCGAACGCATTTGCCGGGCAATAAAACGCTGCACGTCGTCCGCCGCAAATATATCAATGATTCCACGCTGGGGAAGGATGAGCGTATGTCCATTGCTCAACTCGAGTGGTCCGCATTCGCCGAAAGAGATTCCGTGTTCTTCGATGCTCTGGATGATTTCTTTGCGGATCGTATTCAGGCGAACCTGAATGGCGCGCATTTTTATATGCTCGCTACGAATAATCTCGTCTTTGTAGGGAAAAAAGCTCTGAAAGTCAGTCAATCCGTGCAGTAGTTGCACGATCCCGTGGGCCGCTAGGAAATCAAATAACTCTCCAGCGCGCCCCACGTCCCCCTCTTCATTACGCATGAGGCGGTGAAACGATGTAAAAAGCGCGCGTCTCTGATTCATACCGCGATTTTTCTCTGGGCAATCAATTGGTCCACGGTGACGAATGAATATCCCTCATCGCGCAGCCTCGCAACGAGAAGGCGCGCGTACTGGCAAACGTTGGGAGCGGCGAATGTGTTGCCATCATGCAGGACGATTATCGACCCCGGCGAAACTTTCTCTGCAATGCTTCCCACCACGCTCTCCACAGGAGCGCCAAGACAGTCTGACGGCTCAGGCCAGACATCGAAGAGTACATGCCTCTTTTTCAGCCAATAGAGCATTAGCGGGAGTCGCACGAACTTAATTCCATACGGCGCTCTGAACGAAATGGGGTGTCTATATCCAATTGACCGAATCAGGGTATCGGTGCGCTCGACCTCCTCACGAATTTTTCGAAACGGAACTCCGAAGAAACGCGGGTGGCTGTAACTATGATTTCCTACCTGATGTCCTTCCTGAACAATTCTTTCCGCGCACTGTCGATAACGCTCGATATGTTCACCGACAAGAAAAAAAGTCGCCGGGGTCTTCATTTCGGAGAGCAGATCGAGCAGCTGTTCAGTATAGGGCGAATAGGGGCCGTCATCGAACGTAAGCGCTATAATTTTTCTATCGGTTTCGACCCGCGCGATGTGCTCTCCGATAAGCTGAACATGCGGATTATCGACCAGATGTCGGCGCATCATTGCACGCGTGAATGCAGCGGCCCTGCGAATGCCAATAATTGCGGCAAGCATCAATGCTGGCAGCGCGAACGCGAACAACAAAACAGTGAGAACTGTGCAAAGAATGGTCATCCGAGCTCCCAGAATGCGGCGCTCCAGTGCCAGGTATGCGCCGAAAGCATGGTTTGCATCCGTTGCGCCCCGCCATCGGAAAAATCAATCGATACCAGAGGCGAATAACCGACAATCTGCGGCCGATACGCCGCAAATAATTCCTCGACTTCAGGAAACTGAATACTGAAAGTCAAAAGATTGTAGGAGTATTTCGATGCGCTTGCCGTCCTCAATAGTTCGCTGAGCGAGGCCTTGATCAAATCACGCTCTCGTAGAGTGAGAAAGTCTATTACGTTCATCGTCTCATCTTCGCGCAGCACGAAATATCCTACTAACTCGGAGCCACGCCGTATTTCGTAGAAATGATTCCGGGAGAATGGTTGCTCGAAAAACCGCCACCGCATGAACAGCGAATCTTTGACGACAATCGCAGGATACTGAACCGTCGCCTTGAGCCAAAATTGGTCGTACTCTGGCGGGAGATGAAGTGATCGACGGACCGTTAAGCCGGTATCTTCAGATGAATGATAAAACCGCCCGTCAGGAAATGCTTCGTTCAGTACGCGTAACGACTTGCTCGCGGCTCGCTCGAGGAACGTGCGCCGGGGCAGCCGGCGCAAAATGCCTTCGCGATTTAACGGGATCTGATAGCGGTGAATGTGAGAAAATTTCTGATAATTGAATTTGCGGCTTCCGATATCGAAGGTAACCGGATTCGGGAATCCAATCGCGAGCGGCTCGCCATATTTTTTCCGCAATATCTCACCCTCGAACGCGAACAGCTCCCCTAACAAGCCTTTTCGTCGGTGTGCCGGTTGCACTTGCAGCGAAACGCTCATATGAAGTGTGTCGCGCGCGCCTCCGATTAATGCCGGAAGTGGAATACTTCCAAGGGCGGCGACGATCTGATTATCTCCGTCCTCAATTACCGTCCCGGTAATCGGCCCATACGGATTGCGAAAGAACTTCCAATCTATGACCGCGCGCACTCGCGCCATACCGCGAGTGCGCGGGAATACTTCGATCGCCAAACGCGCCAGCTGCGGAACATCTTCCCGGCGCATCTCTCTAATCTTGAATCCCCGGTATTCGAGCCGCTTCTCGTCGCACATACCGTAATTATAAAATCTTTACTTCCGACGCGTCCAGTCAACCCTTCGCTCAGTGATGAAATTGCTGGAACCTTCGCTCTGGATCGATTAGAATCAACCGCGGTGAGCCAACTCATTTCTGTAATTATCCCCGCGTTCAACTCGCGGCGCTTTATCAGCACTGCTATCGAGAGCATCCGCGCGCAGTCCTATCCAAACATAGAGATCATCGTCGTCGACGACGGATCGAACGATGACACCGCGGAAATAGCCGCCGCGTTCGCTGATGTTCGTCTGCTGCGGAGACCGCACCGCGGCGTATCAGCGGCAAGGAACGCCGGTGTTCAGGCGGCACGTGGCGAACTTATTGCGTTCCATGATTCTGACGATATCAGCTTGGACGAGCGGCTTTCAGTCCAAGCCGAACTATTGATGAGCTTTCCCGCTATCGAATATACGGCGACGCGGCTACAGAATTTCGTGGAGCCGGGCACGGACGTTCCCCAACATATGCGTAGGGACGAGCTGCTGCGGCCCCGGCTGGGCTTTGTCAGCACCGCTCTTATGCGCCGCAATGTATTCGAGCGCGCCGGCTTATTCTCGGAACGGCTGATCATCGGCGAAGATATCGATTGGCTGGCTCGAGCCAATCGCTGCGGAATAATTCAGGCATGTATCCGAGATGTCCTCGTGGCGCGCAGGCTGCACGATAAAAATATTTCGAGCGATATCCAACGCGCACACCGAGATCTCTTCCAATTATTACGCGACCATTCTCACGCAGTCCTTTGCGCAGCGGAGTAATAATGCAGCTAGGTCTGACGGAGCATTTTTTTGAACGTAACCTATATGAACTGCTGCGCTCGGGAAGGGAAATCGAACTGAACGCACTGTGCCGCGCCCTCCGCGTGACGGAGGATGAGCGCACGTGTTTGGACACACTTGCGGCGAATGTCCGGTTGGGAATGGATAAGGCGCGCTTTTGGCACGAAGTCGAGCTTCTCCGCTCGGCTCGCTTCGATGCGGAGTTTTTACGCTTTAACGGAGCCCAGCTGCGCGATAACCGCTCGCTTGAGGAAACTCTCCACACACTCACCGCGGCTAAGAGCGTCGCGCTGGTGGGGCCGGCGGCCTCTCGCGTCGCGCAGGGCGCGGAAATTGATGCCCACGAAATCGTGGTACGGCTGAATTTTCAGTTCCCGCCGCCAATTGAATTGCGGAGTTTTGTTGGGGCGCGAACGGATGTGCTTTTTCACTGCTGCAACGGTGACTTCCCGGTTGAACGCATGTTCGAGAGCGCCGCGCAGTTTCCCGCGCTCATTTGTTATCAGCAAAACCGCGAGGCCCGAACGCTGCGCCGTCTGGCGCGCGCGAGAAATATTCCGGTGACTGATGTTTCGCGCTCGTATCAGGAGCTGAGCCAGCTATTGGGTACTTCGGTCTCGACCGGCACGGTGGCGCTGGCGCTTCTATGCGCGGCTCCGCTCAGGCAGCTCTCGCTATTTGGCCTGACGGCCTTTTGCACTCCATATCAGTCCGGGTACCTAGGGCACGGAAACGTCGCCGAACATTGGAGAGACGGAATTCCCTCGGCCGTGGGACCGCACCGTATCGCACCGCATATCAAATTCTGGAAAGAGACGCTTGCCGCCGATTCAAGAATTATTCCCGACGAACTGCTACAGAGCGCGCTCGCCTCGGCTACTCTCTGAATTCATGTATCGGATCGGCGAGCAAAAGCGCCTCAAGATCACTGTGTTTCTCGATTAGCGGCCTTTCATACACGCCAGTGCTAAACGTCGGACGAGACGCGCTTTGATGCGGAGCGGAATCCGTCAGAAGCGAATAATCAAGAAGAGATTGAGAAAAGAGCGCGCAGTCCTCAGCGAGCGTGTCGCTTTGATCGCGATAGCAGCGCGTGTAGTCAGCAACCGTTTCGCCAAATGAACGGCCCGAGATAAGTGACTGCCAAATGAGCGAGCCACTCTTGTTCAAACTGAAATAGAGTCCACGAGCGAGATCGAGAATGAGCGTTTCTCCATCCAACGTTTCGCAAATTATCTTTTCGTGCGCCGTGCGAAAATATGCTTCCTTTGGAATCATAGCGATAAATTATTACCGACCTCCCTCGCGTTCACAATCCCTATCGCTTCGCCGCGCCGGCTGAGTTCTCCGCGATGGAATCAGCCGCCATATCCGTATCGTTTCGAGGGGAGCTAGGAATAGGTAAACAATAGCTAGGATTTATGATACGGCGCTCCGGAGATAATCGTATGCGCCCGGTACAACTGCTCGACTAAGAGCATGCGCGCAAGCTGAAAGGGAAAGGTTAATTGTGAGAGAGAAAATACGAAGTCGGCGCGCGCATGCATGCTTTCGTGCCAGCCATACGCGCCGCCAATTGCGAAAATTATAGTTTTGCGGCTCTGGTTCATATGGCGCGAAAGGTACTTTGCGAATTCTGCCGATGTCATTTCCGAGCCGCGCTCATCGAGAATCGCCAAAAACTCACCGCTTTTAACCCGTTCGAGCACGAGTCGGCTCTCTTTCTCTTTCGCTTTCTCGATCTCAGCCGCGGAAATCCTTCCTGGGTCAATCTCGATTCGCTCAATCTTAAAGGGCGAACCACTCATCCGTTTAAGGTACTCTTCCTCGCCCGCCTTTACAAAAGAGCTCTTAACTTTCCCAATGGAAACTATCTTTATAATCATTTCGGTAGGTCGATAAACGAACCCTCGACTATTTCAGGTTGTTCGCCTTCTTCGGCGGCACATTCAGCCCGGAAACCGATTGCCGATGGTGTGGCTATTTGCCCCACTCCATTTCCGTAAAGCACGAAGCCTGAAAAGCGTGCATTAGGAAAACATGATAAGGCTTTCGCTACATCAAGGCGCAGCAATCCCCTACAAAACACCGGAAGCGTCTTGTCGTTTATAATGAGGGAGAGTTTTTTAACGGGGCGATTACAACAAAAAAACCAGCCTCTCACGACATAATTTCCGTTTCCCACGTTTTCAACAAAGTCTATCGCGCCAATTACGCCTTGCGATTTGAGCGCAGGAAAAATATTGAGCCAATATTCGAGATTACAAAATACATTTCCAAAAAAAAATGTACCGCGGCGCGAAACTAAAAACCGATCGAGCCCGGTGCGCATCGGATGATTACGCACCATGCGCAGCGCGAATCTTTGGCTCAGAATACGTAATCCTCTTGAAAAGAATGAACTCATAAACGATCATTATAACACTACTACGACAGTGTTTGATTAAGCTACCCATCGAAAACATGAGAGATCATTGGCCATTTTAATTGTCATCGTGCTCGTATCAACTATCGGGCTGATTCTAACGGCGATAACCGCGCTCATATATATCCGGATTGCTTCGGCACGAGACGGAGCATTTTTCAAAATTTTCTCGCGGCGTTGGGATCGAACCGTTCGGGCACAGCCCTGTTTTGACAAATTGCCGCGGCATTTCATCCTGCTGCTCCTGCTGCACGAAGATGATCGTTTTTTTTCGCACCACGGATTCAACACGCCGGAGATTTTACAGTCTCTTAAGCGCTCGATCTGGCTCAGGAGACTCAAAGGTGGAAGCTCTATCACGCAGCAGACCGCGAAGCGCATGATCCTCAATCACCTTCCGCGTCTCGTGCGTAAAGTGCCGGAGTCAATCGCTACCATTATCCTCGAAATGTTGTACACCAAAGAGGAAATTCTCTCGCTATACTTGCGCGTCATTTGCCTCCGCCAGTGGATTTTCGGCATCGATGAGGCAACCAGATATCACTTTTCGAAGCACGCGCGCGATCTGACAATAGCCGAGAGCTCAATCCTTATCTCGATGATTCCGAGCCCCATCCGATTTTGGAATGCGCTGCAGAAATCGGATAACGACCATGGAACAGCCTACAATTTTCGGCATGGATACGAAAAAATCTTAACACTCCATCGCGCGCTCGCGCGCATCGGAGAGGACGCCGCACTAGAATATTCGCCGCGGCTCACCGAGATTCTTGCCGCTGCGCAGCACGCCGACCCGGATAATGAGCGCGAACGATCTTTCATTGTTTCAACCGCCGAAGTAATGCATCAGATTCCAGGGCTCCTCTCTCAGCTGCGATCACTGCCCCCCCGGATACCGAATACGCTCGTCGAAGAACTCTCCCCTGAAGAATTAGGAACGATCTATTTTTTCATGAACCCCGCCTTAATGGATCCAAAGGCGGTCGCGGCAAAATGCATGGGAGCCGATCAAGACCAGATACTACGCCTGGCCGCTGAACATCGCATCGTTCAGCTTGCGCGCGAGAAAGAAATTTCAATCTCCACCTATAACTATCAGCTTTTTTTGGAGCAGGGATACCGCATGCAGATCGAAAATAGCGCCGAGTTTCTGCGTAAGCGGCATTTTTTCGAGGAAATAGCAGCCCATTTGACGCGTGAAGAGATCCCGTTTCTGTTAGTAAAAGGAATGGAGTTAGCGCTACGATATTACCCCGACCCTGGGCTGCGGCCATTCTCCGATATCGATCTCATCGTTAGCCGCGAATATTTTTCGAAAGCGGCTCGGATTTTGGACAGCCACGGCTTCGCCTGGCGGACAGGGAATAAAAGCTGCGACGAGCGGAGCCTCGACCTCCTATCACGACTCGAAGATGGGCTACATTTTAAAAACACCGCGCATCCCTTGGAAATCGACGTTCACCCCATGCCAACCGAGCGCTTTAAAAAGTTTTTTGAGAGATCGGAGCGTCTCGAGCTTTCGACGAATACGGCGCTCGCCGTGCTTGGCTGGGAAGACGAGTTACAATATCTGCTCTTTCACGGGCGCAAGCACCATTGGTACAAGCTCATTTGGATATCCGACATTTACCAGGTTCTACAGTCGCTCACTCAGGAGCAAATCTCAGAGCTCCATAATAGAAGCGTTCGCGAAGGTTGGGAGCCCACTTTTCTCAATGGAATAGGATTAACTCAGCTATTCTATCAATTCGATCTAGAACCTTCGCTGGCGCGGCGCGCGATTACGTTTAACGCTAAAACAGCTCTCATTTCAACCTCTTTCATAAAGCGCCACATTTTCGCGCGCGAAAATAGCTGGAAACGCGCCGCTGAAAATTTGAGGCGACAACTCAAATACGAAGGCACCGTCAGCGCAAAGGCCTTATTTCTCGCTCAACGGTTCTTGATTCCGACCAAACTCGACGTCTCGCTCGTTTCATTACCTCGCGGAGTGTTCTTCCTTTATTTTATAATTCGACCGATTCGCATCGCGGCGCGTTTTGCGCGCTCGCCTTTCAGTTATCCGCCGCGGCAAAATATATGAACGAGTCCGAGCTTGCAGAACTACGCGAAAAACTTCATCACGAAGCGTGCGCTCGGGGTCAAGAGAACTATACCGATCCCGTTTCATCGCTTCCCGTAATGACTGCGATCGCTCACCGCAAAAGAGGGTACTGCTGCGAGTCGGGGTGCAGGCATTGCCCCTATGGATTTCAGCAAAAATCGGGTAAGAGAAAGAATTAATGATACCAACTCATATCGTCATCCATCACTCGGCAAC
>CAYTAW010000119.1:0-9284 GCA_964435675.1 uncultured Bdellovibrionales bacterium | reverse complement strand
GCTCCGCTGAGCGCGCCCAATGCTTGACTGATATCAAGCCCCGCCACTTTGATGGCGCTCGTATAAAGCTGCGGCGTCGCAAGAGCAACTTCCGCGTTGCCGGAAATCGATCCTGAAAATGCACGCAGGTCAAAACTGTTCAGTGAAGCTTTCATATCTTTCAATTGGGCGTCGAAATCAAGCTTCATTGGCGCGCCTTGAAATTGTAACGCTAAATCTTTAGCCGTGGCTTTTTGAGAGAGCGGATTTGCGTCGAGATTTATTGCGCCATTAAGGGCGGCAAATTGGAAATTATTAACGGTGGTGCCGAGTTCTTTTAACGTGACGGCGCCGGCGGCATTCCATGCGCCTGGACCATCTAGGTTGATGGTAATATCGGGAATCACGGTCCCGCTCAGTGGAAATTGCTTGATGGCGGGAACGAATGCGTCGAGAGGTGAGAGTTTTGCCAATGCGATTCCATCCGAATGCAGTGTAGCTTTCCCGCGCATCGAATTGAGATTGAGGGCGCTGTTGAGCATTACCTGCGAGTCGAGAAAATTGACCGCAACCTGGGCGAGTTCTGCGTCCATTGATCCCAAGTTAAGGGTGATTTCGGACACAGCGATGTCGACGGGGAGCACTCGGTTAATTACGGTTGTCACCGATGCTTTGTTGAGTTTTACGATATTGTCGGAAACGGCGAGGGTGGAAGACACGTCAATCTTCCGGACTTCAAATCGCGCGAGCGGGCCGGTTTTAGTCTTATCATCAAAGGTAATTTCGCCATCTGTGAGCGAAAAGTTTTCAAGTGCAAATGATAGCGGCAGGGCGGGAGCGGCGTTTTTTTGTCCCGCCGCTGCGTGAACTGGCGCGGGCGACGCGGGGCCTTCGGGCGCATTCTTATCTTTATCCGGGAGTCCGACGATCTTCACGCCCTGCTCGGTCTTGACTGCGGTTAGCTGCGGCTGCTCGACTTTGAGCTCGGTGATTTTCAGCTCTTTCGATAGCAATGGCATGAGATCGAGCGAGAGCAGTACGCTTTTCACCTTGAGAGAGTCAGCTGCCTTTGAGTCGCCAAGCGACACGCCATCGATACGCACTTCCGGCTTTAAGCCGATACCTAGGTGTAGTTCGCCGAGCGCAACCGGCGTTTTCATTACATCTGAAGCGATTCTTTCTAATTCAGGGCGAAGCCGTGCCAGCAGCGCATCGGCATTCGTATAGAGGTACGCAGCGAGCCCGCCGATGGCAACCACAATCAACAGCAGGAGGATCAATAAAAACTTTTTCATCGACGCTCTAATCCTTTAATTCCGTAGATAAATTTAACGAATAACAGCGGGTAGCTGGGTATTAAAATAATTGCAGATAGTCTAAAGTAGGGAAAGCAATTCTGGAAGGGTTTTTAGACCATTTATGAGTGATGTTTCGACTGCCAAAAACTCCTATTCGACGCTCGATTTGTATCGGCGTCTAATCCGCTATTTGCTCCCTTTTAAGACTCTCTTTCTTGCCTCCCTCTGCTGCATGGTGGTCTTCGGGGCCTCGGATGGGGTGGTCCCGTTCTTAATCAAGCAAGTACTGGATGGCGTCTTTGCCCGGCGTGACCGGGACATGCTGCACGCCCTGCCGGTAATAATGGTCGTGTTCGCGCTGGTTCGCGCCGCGGCTGATTTCGGGCAGCAGTACTTAATGGCCAAGGTCGGGCATAACGTAGTGCGTGATATCCGCAATGATTTCGAACGTCATATTCTAAAACTTTCGCCCGATTTTTTTATCCGACACTCAACCGGCGACATTATCTCGCGTATTACCAGCGATGTGATCCTACTCCGTTCGCTCCTCACTGAGTCGCTCGCTGCCATTATCCGCGATTCTATCCGTATCGTGGCGCTTCTCGGAGCGGCGGTTTATCTGGATCCGCTGCTTGCGGGGATGGCCGTCATTCTGTTTCCAATTGGAATTTTCCCGATCTACCGCTTCGGGAGGAAAATGCGCAAGTTGAGCAAGCGCGGCCAGGAGGCGGTGGGAAGTCTTAGTTCCCTAATGCAGGAAACGGTGTTGGGGAATTTGGTAGTAAAGATTTTTTCGCGTGAGGGGTTCGAGGAGAAGCGCTTTCTCGATGAGAACGAGCGATTGACAGAAACGTTCGTCAAATCCGAGAAGGTACGCGCTATAACCGGACCGATCAACGAAGTGCTCGCAAGTTTGGCTGTGTCTGGAGTGCTGCTCTACGGCGGATACTCTGTAATGAGCGGAGTGCGTAGTCAGGGTGAATTTATAGCCTTCTTGATTTCGGTTTTTCTTCTTTACGATCCGTACAAGAAGCTTAGTAAGATTCACAGCACCGTGCAGCAGGCGATGTCCGCAGCAGAGCGCATTTTTGAAGTGCTCGACACCGAGCCCTCAATTCAGGAGCCATCGCGGCCGCGCGCGCTCGGAGCATCCAACGAAATTCGCTTTGAAAATGTTTCGTTTCAATACGCGCGCACCGACGGAGCGGCGCTAAGTAATATCTCATTGGTTATCCCAGAGGGGAAAAAAGTGGCGCTGGTGGGCTTTTCAGGATCCGGCAAGAGCACGTTGGTCTCCCTGATTCCGCGCTTTATCGATCCGCAACAGGGACGGGTGGTAATTGGGGGCACCGATTTGCGCGACGCGTCGATTAATGCGCTCCGGTCGCGAATCGCGCTCGTGGGTCAGCACACCTTTCTTTTTAATAATACCATCTTCCACAACATCGCCTACGGTAAGGAGGGAGCGACGCGCGAAATGGTTGAAGAGGCGGCACGCGCCGCGTATGCTCTCGACTTTATCCGGCTTCTTCCGCAGGGGTTCGATACGGTTGTGGGCGAAGGCGGGTTTTCACTTTCGGGCGGCGAGCGTCAGCGCTTGGCGATTGCGCGCGCGATCTTGAAAGACGCGCCGATTTTGATTCTCGATGAAGCCACGGCATCTCTCGATAACCGTTCGGAGCGCGAGGTGCAGGACGCGCTCGAGCGTCTCGAGCAGGGACGGACGACGATTGTCGTTGCGCATCGGCTCTCTACGGTGCGCACGGCCGATCAAATAGTGGTCATGAGTGAAGGGAGAATTGTCGAGCAGGGCACGCACCAGGAGCTCGTCGATCTGAGAGGGGAATATGCACATCTTCATTCGCTTCAGTTTCGCGATACTGAGCAGGGAAAAGACGATATAACCATCAACTGACTACGATGTCCGCTTCTGAAAAGTTCAAGATCTGGGCGGTCGGCGTAATCGGCGCCGCGTTTCTGCGTTTGCTGAATCGCACGTTACGCTGGGAGAATCTCGATCGGCTCGCCGACGGCACGTTTTGGCAAACAACGTCTTCGGGTATATTCGCCTTTTGGCATGGACGTCAGTTGATGATGACTTTCACTAAGGTGGATTTCAAAGGGGAAACCCCCCTGTATGTGTTGATAAGCAAACACTCGGATGGCCGCATGATTTCGGCGACCATTAACCGGCTCGGGCTGCCCTCAGTGGCTGGCTCATCTACCCGTGGGGGACGACAGGCGGCGCGGGAATTGCTGCAAGTCCTCGAATCGGGCGCGCATATAGGAATTACCCCTGACGGTCCGCGCGGACCTGCCCAGCAATCAAAAAAGGGCGTTATATTTCTTGCGTCTCAGTCGGGACGCCCCATTTATCCGGTAACGTTTTCGGCGCAAAAAAGCTGGAGATTTAAAAGCTGGGATCGGATGATGCTGCCCAAGCCGTTTTCACGCGCGGTGCGAATTATGGGAGACCCGATAATCGTGCCCGCCGACTTGACCGATGAGCAGGTTAATGAGTATCAGACGCTCCTCGACCAGCGCTTGAATGAAATGACCGAGCGCGCCGACCGGTATGTGTATGGTTAATTAAGTAGCGACGTATGGCGAATTCAGCAGAACTAGATTCAACGCCATCCTCGCTTTTGTCCCCGATATACGCGCTTCTTTCGCACCTCTATGGTTTAGTCACCCGGCTTCGGAATTTCTTTTTCGACATCAGATTTTTCTCTGCCTATCGGAGTTCTCTCCCGGTAATTTGTGTCGGCAATATAACCGTTGGAGGAACGGGAAAGACGCCATTCGTCCGCCATCTGGTCGAGTCGCTGCGCGCGCGCGGCGAGACCCCGGTCGTATTGACCCGCGGGTACGGCGGCAGGAGGCGAGGACCTTATCTAGCGAAGGCTTCCGATGGGGCTGCCGAAGTTGGGGATGAGCCAAAGATGCTATTATCGGATACCGAGCTGCGCGTGGTAATCGCGCGTTCGCGAGTGCTTGGCGCGCAATTTATCGAGCGTGAAAAACTCGGAAGTATAATTGTGCTTGATGATGGGTATCAACATCGTTGGCTCGATCGACAATTAAATATCGTCTGTATAAATGTTGCGGATGAGAAAGCGTGCCGCGATTTTCTTGCTAATCGAATGCTTCCGTGGGGCATCTTTCGCGAGCCGCGCGAGGCTGCGCTGCGCCGTGCGGATGCCATTGTACTTTCGGCGCGCAGGCCGATTAAAGCGGGGACTGAACTTCCCCATATTCGCGCTGTGGCAGCAGGTCTCCCTCAGGGGCTGCCACGATTTATTTCAAGTGTGCGCGACCAGAGAGTCGAACATACAAATGGCCGCGTGCAGCTATTTCCTCAGGCGGTCTGTGCAGTGTGCGCGATAGCGAATCCCGGGGGATTTTTCGCGACACTGGAAGATTCTGGATATGCGGTTAATGAACGGGTGGTGCTCGCGGATCACTCGCCGCGAATCGCCGAGGTGGTTGAGGAATCACTCTCCCGAACTGCGCTGCCCATTGTGCTAACCGAAAAGGACGCGGTAAAGCTGCCAGAGACTCTTCGAGCAAACGCGCGCATCAATGTGTTGCGCTTCGATCTCCACGTTGAAGAAAAAGAGGTGCTCGATCGTTTGTTGGGTGAAGTAGCTGGCGAGAGGATCGGTTAATGAAAATATCGGGGATCGCGCGCTTTCACGGCGAATAGCCCGATGTTGTCGAATGAGCCGTCAACATCGTATTGCTCTTCAATCTCTGCAAAAGAGAGGTGGCGAATATCGGGATAGCAGCGGCGGATCATGCGCAGCTTGAATGCGTGGTAGACCTCGTCGAACTCACGTTTTGTGCGGTCCATCTGAGCGCACCAGCATGGATAGATAACTAAGAAATAGGTTAGAGCTATTCCAGTGACAAAGATAAGGATCTCCATACCTTACTGTTTCGGTAATTGGCTCAGAAATCTTGAGGAGATTCTGAGTGCTTGATATGCTTAGGGTTTAGCGGAGCAAATATGGAAGATACCCCCGAAAGCAACGTTCAAGAGACGCCGAAAGAACCGGCTCCCGTTTCGCAGCCCGCTCCCGCTGCCAGTGCCGAACCGACCTTTGATCCGCTATTCTTGGAGTCGATACGCAAATATTTTCCCATTGAAACCCTGCGCGAATCTGTGCGTGTTACCCCTAAGGGTCTTTTTGTTCAGCATGCGTTTCGTGAGCAGATTGTCGAAGCGTATCAAAAATGGCTTGAGTCGCTCGGTTTTCCGGCACCGGCGCGCACCACCAACAAAGTTCGGCGGCGTCTATTTGGTGGTGATAATCCGGCGCTTTTCTTTTTGGCGGAAGGCAAGAATGTCATCGCGGGAAATCTCGCCGGCGCCCAAATACAGCAGCCGCAACGGTATCAACTGCCGCACTATCTCGGTTCGCTCACCGATTCACGCACTGTGCTCAGTCCGCACGATCCTGTTTTTTCTTCATTCGAGGGTGTAACGGCTGCGCAGGGCGCGAAGGGCATAGAGGTCTCGGTTACGCTCGGCCCCGATACCGTTGTGCTTACGATGGAGGGGATTAAGGAATTCGTTTCGCGGGCCGAACATTCTCCGCGCACAATGAAGGAATTTCCGGAATTGAAGAATTCGCAGTCGGAGTCGCTGCGAGCGCTCGTCGTGCTGCTGCGCAAGTCAAGGCCGGTGGCGCTTGATAAGACCCCGCGGCTCATGCCCAGGCACTTAGTCGATCAGAAAAAACTCGCAATGCGCGCAGTCGGAAGCTATGAGTTTATTTTTGCACAGGGCAATCGTCTAATTTCGGTCCTTGATTTGAAAGGAAAAAATCTTTCCTATTTCGTATGGCGCGAGATGAGCGCGGTTAGGCAGAAGGGCGAGCGCCGCATCGGAATTTTTGATTTAGCGTCGGAGCGCGATCGATATATCGGCACCTTCAATATGCGCGGTGAAAAGATCCGTCTATCGACGCACGCGCTCGCGGGATTTGTCGAGCATGTCGGGGAATCGCCGGAAAAACGCGACCGATTTACAAAGAATTTTTCGGTGCGTGATTGTTTCGAGAAGTTCTCGGTTCTTTTTCAAACCGCGCAGCCAATTGAAGGGAAACTGATTCAGACCTTTGTGTCCGACTTCCGCCAGCGTGGTACGCGCTTTACCGTAAACGGAGCGTGGATCTTCGTGCTTTCACCGGACCGTTTGATAACGCACTGCCTCGCGCGCCACGCGCGTCCGCGGAGCAAGAATAAGGGTGATCCGAAGCGCTAGCGTTTTTTGCTAATTTGTTGCTGATATCCTGCTTAAAAGTTCAGCCACCTGCCTCCGTCCCTCGCTGTCGAGCGGAAGCCCAAGACGTTCGAATATTCCGGGCGCGTCCAATGCCAGCGACGCTAGATTGTTTATTTCGGGGATAACTCCGGACAGGGCATCCCTCATCCAGGGAACCGCGTCGTCTAACTTTTGCCGTAATACTTCGCCAAGAACGTCTGTCATTGCCGGCGCGTAATCACGCGCCAACGGGCCGACTTTTCCGAGCGCGGCACACGCCATAACGCGCGCCTGTATGCTGTACGAATCGCCGACGAAGGTTGCGATTACGTCCACCTTGTCTCGCGGGTAATTGCTGAGATTCTGTTTTGATAGTGTGTGGAGTGCCAAACCAGCAAGCATATCTGGCGGCTCGGGAATCAGCCGCGAAAGGAGAGTCGTAAATGCGACTTCAGCTATACGAGAATCTTCAAGTCCTGATTTAGCATAGACGCGCATTGCGGTCATGCGCACTGTATCGTTCTCATCAGCGATAAATTGACTTGCGTAATCGACAATGTGCCGTTTTACCAAGTCCGTATATATTTCCGTGTAGCGCGCGTCGAACGCAATCGAGTGATCTTTACACGCAGATTCTAACATTTCTCGAGTTTCTTGGGGCAATTTATTCAGTTCAAAGAGGTGATCGCCGGCAAGCAATAAGCCGTGTGCAGGGGTCGAAGCTTGAGCGACGCTCTCCAACACAGTCGAGCAATACTCGTCGACTAATCGCGTTATCAGTTCACGCGCTTCGGCGGGCAGTGTAACGACCTCGTATGCGGTAGTGTTTGCCTCGGGGATTGTGCCGCTACGCCCTTGTGGCTTGAATTGGTCGTCCGTGAGTCGGCTACCGCTCATTGTATTCTCCACACACACATTCTTTAGATGTTATGACCGGGATCGCGCGCCTGTGGCATAACCAAAACCCCTGAGAATTCGGGGCATTGGTGGCTCCGGCAGAAAGAGAGGTAGCTAATTTTCGTCTGACACCTGGCGCAAGTATCTGGTCAAGCGCTCCCGCGCGCCGGGGTTAAGCGGAACGCCAATTAAGTTGAAAATCTCGTCAGCTTTCCATGCAAGATCCGAGGGACTTCTCAGCTCTGGAACCACACGCAGCAGTTTTTGCGTTACGAAGGTGCTTTCGTCGCGGAGTTCAAGCAAAAGTAAATCACCGAGCAGATCGGTGATTGCCGCCGCCGCGCGTCGCGCGCGCCGTTCGGCGCCGCCCAAGGCCGATGCGGCTGAAACGCGAACCGGAATACTATATGAATTATCGAGAAATCCGGCGATAAAATCGATGCGTTCATCGGAGAACTTTTTCGGATTCTGACTGCTCAAAATTTCGAGGGCTAAGGCGGGTCTCATATCGTCTTCCTCCCAGGTCAGCTCTGTCTGTAGAATATTAAAACCTATCTCTTCGAGCTTCGGATCTTGTATCCGAGACTCGGCGAATAGGCGCAGTACGCATGTTTGAACGACGTTGTCCTCGCTATCAATAAATTGCTGCGCGTACTCAACCGTCCCGCGTATAAATAGCTCGATGGATAGTTCCGCATAACTCTCTTTGAACGGCACAGCGTGCTCTTCAAATACCTTGCGCACCAGTGTAATCCCGTCTTGTTCGAGTTTCCGAGCGCCAGCCACTATGCTGCCGGCGTTAAACAGTCCCTCATCGAGGCTATCGTGCTGTTTCACTCGCCGGACTAATGCGGATACTTGGGCCTCCACGTAGCTAATAATTAGTTGTCGCGCGTCACTCGGTATTTGACCGAGCTCAATAGCCGCCAATTTGAATTGCGATTCCCGCTGCGGATCACCCGAACCGAATAGCTGATCGTTGAGTCTGTTTACTGCCACTGAATTGCCCTTTACCCCGTCGCTGATAAGTATGCCCGTTATTAAATCCTTAGTTTAGCCGCCCGCTCACATCGGCAAGAGGATTGCATTATTACCCATCCAGAGTTGTCAGTTTAGTAAAAGATTTAATGCTCTCAGTGGGTTATCAAGTCGGAAAGCGACAAGAAGCTGACAATCGCGAGAGCTGCCCTGTCGGATATTTGACAGCGGCCGGGTACGTCTGAGGAGAACGCTATGAGTCAGTTCGCAATGGTTAAGCTCGTGGTTGATATCGGTTTGGGAGCTTGCCTGCTCTATTTGGCGCTTAAATTTTTGCGCGGCGGCATTTCGGAGAAGCAAGCCTCTCAGCTCGCATCGCTTGACGCGAGTCTGAAGGCGCTTATCCGCGAGGCCGAAATTTCCGGCAACAATCTCAATGATCAGCTGCTTCGCCGCCAGCAATCGATGGAGGGCTCGCTACGCGAAATCGAGTCAGCTGAGGGGAAAATCCAGCGCTCGCTCTCATCGGCGAAAGACCTGAGCGCAACGCTCGAAGAGCAAGTGAAGAAAGTCCGTGAAGATCTACTTGAAGTGGAGCGGCGCCGGGTTCGTCTCGAAAGCGCGCGTGAAATGGTACAGTCTGCCCCACTGCGCGAGCCGCAGCGGGAGGCGGCTCCGATAGCAGCGCCGATAATTCAAACCGTTCATGCCGCGCCGGTCGAGGTGCAAATCATCGAAGATGAGGATGAAAGCCCGGCGAAAGAATTTACGCGCGTAAATATATACGGTGAGTCGATTCCTGAAGCGCCTGAGCACGAAGTTATCGCAGCTCCCAAAACGGTTCAGTCTGCGCTCCGTCAAGC
>CAYTAW010000118.1:0-9324 GCA_964435675.1 uncultured Bdellovibrionales bacterium | reverse complement strand
AGGTAGTCGATACTCTAGGGGGTGCAGGGCATATTGCAATCCACCCACGCTGTCGGCAGGTAGTTTCTAATCACTTCGAGAATTCCGTTAGCCGCGTGCGAGCAAAACTTTTCAAATCTTCCAGCAAGTCTTGATTGTTAATGATTCGAGGAACTTTATTCTGTCCCCCTAATTTTCCTCGCTTGGTCATCCAATCTCTAAAAGTGCCGGGCAATACCGCGCGAATTTTCGGCGCATTGAGTCCAAAGCCTTTGGCGCGATGCGCCTCGTAATCTTCGTTTCGTTTGCACAACTGTTGATCTACCAGCGCGCCGAATTTTTCAATCGTCTGTGCGTTGCATGGTGGCTGAGTAAATTCTACGTAATAAACGTGTCCGCCTAAATCGCCGGCCTTTTCTGGAAAGAGCGCTCCCACCGAATAATCGTTGACGCTCAGCTCTAAATTCCGAGCTGCGCTTGAGACGGCGTCGTCTATCTCTTCGGCGATCAAATGTTCACCGAAGGCCGACAGATAGTACGACGTGCGGCCGGTAATCAGTATTCTCGGTGTCTTAGTGTCGACAAAGCGCACGGTGTCGCCGAGAACATATGACCATAGTCCGGCGCACGTGGTCAGCACAATTGCATAATTCACGTCTTTCTCCACCGTCTTGATCCAATGGCGCCGCGGCTCAGGGGAGGAAAGGTCCTCGACGGGAACGAACTCGTAAAAAATGCCGTTATCGAGGTTTAAGCGCAGCCCTTCACCATACGTACGGTCGCCGGACGCGATGAAACCTTCACTCGCCGGATACACTTCACGCAACTCCGCGCTGCTACCCGTGAGCAGCTCCGCGAACTGTTTTTGGTATGGTGCGAAACTAACGCCACCATGCACGAGCATTTCGAGACGAGGAAACACGTTCTTAATCAGCCGCTCTGCTTCAGGGCGCATTTCGAAAATCTTATCAAAAAATATCAGCATCCAGCTGGGGACCCCGCTGATCATTCGGATGTCGTCCTTTAGCGACTTTTCGGCGAGAATAGCGATCTTTTCCTCCCAGTTTTTTAGCAGCGCGAGTTTTTGATCGGGGAAGTAACGTTGGCGCGCCCACCACGGCATGGTCTTTACGGCAATTCCGCTTAAGTCGCCTGAGAATAGTCCAGGAGCCTGCTCGACAAGCTCTGTGCTCCCGCCAAGCATAAAGCTCTTTCCGGCAAAGATTCTGCTTTGCGGTTTATTGCGCAGATGGTGGACTAGTAGATCGATGCCGGCTTTCGTGTTCGAACGCTGCATTGCTTTGGTGAACGGAATATACTTAGTAGCGCCGCTAGAGGTGCCCGAGCTGACCGCAAAATAGGGGATAGTCCCAGGCCAGGTGCATTCTTTGAGCACTGGGAAACTGGGCTGCCAATATTCTTGCCAAAATTGCTCGTAAGTGCGCAGCGGTACGAGGCGTTGATAATCGGCAACCGATGAGACATTGATGAACTTGTGATCTTTTCCAAAACGCGTTCCGGCCGCTAATTGTACGAGGGAGAGAAGCTGTTGCTCCTGGCCCGCAGCGTATCCATTATCCGGGTTAAATGCGGAATTCCTGAGCTGCCCGTATAGCTTCAAAAACGGAGTTGCGTTTAACATTTCGGCCAGTAGGAAGTGACGGGGAAAATTGCCGTACGGGTGGTAGAATTAAAGCGTCGCCGCTTTCGAATCAAATTCAACAAGCGGGCTCATGTTTCCGAGGTAAAGGATTACGGCGTCCTCTTGCTCGCCGCTTTCGGCGATAAGATCGATTAGGGTGCTGCGTTCTGGAGCAAAATTGCGCACACGCGCGCGCGTCGGGAAGTTCGAATCCTGGCTCCACTCGACATCAACCAGTTCGATCCAGTGACCGCCAAAGAAATCCCTAATTTGTGACCAGGCGATACGTTTGTCCATACGGTGCTTTTCCCCTAAGCAAGTCGTGTCCGAGCCACTATTGTAGCTGATTAGCCGCCATCAATCAAAGACGAACTATTTTCTCTCAGTGATTGATCGATTGCGGCGATACTGGAATACTAGCCACGTCGCATCCGATGGGCAGAATTGAGATTCCTAAAAAATGAGTAAAATCAGAAAGATATCTGGGTTTCCTGAATGGCTTCCAGGGCAAAAGCTGCTCGAGGAGCAATTGGTCGAGCAGATTCGCAGGCTCTATCAACGCGCTGGATTTGTTCCTATTGAGACGGCCGCAGTTGAGCTTGTCTCTACCCTTGCTGCAAAGGGCGCCGTCGACAAAGAGATCTATTCCCTGCGCAGGCTCCACGCTGATAGTGATGAAAAAGAGAAGGATGAGCTCGCGCTGCATTTCGATCTCACGGTTCCGTTCTCGCGCTATGTCGCACAGAATTTTTCAGAGCTTATCTTCCCCTTCAAGCGCTACCAGCTGCAGAAAGCGTGGCGCGGCGAGCGGCCGCAAAAGGGAAGGTACCGCGAATTCTATCAGTTCGACGTTGACATCGTCAGCCGCGATGATTTGCCGCTTGCGTGCGACGCGGATGCGCTTGAAGTGTATGCGCAGGCGATAGCGCTTCTTCCGCTACCGAAATACGAAGTGCGCATTAACGATAGACGAATTCTTCTTGGTTTTTACGAGGCGCTTGGGCTCGATGAGACGCAGCGACGTAAAACTATTTCTATCGTCGACAAGCTCGATAAGTTAGGACGTGATGCGGTAGCGCAGCAGCTGCGCGGCGATCTCGCGTTGAGTGACGGCGTGATAGAGCGCATAATGCAGATCACCGAGAAAAAAGTTAGGCCAGCTGATGCGGCCGCAGTACTTGGCTCGTTGAATATCGAAAATGCGACTTTCCAGAAAGGCGCCGACGATATTCTTGCATTGATTGACCTACTGAGCGAAAAGACGCTTGAGAATATCGTGCTTGATCTTAGTCTCGCGCGAGGACTGGATTATTATACCGGGCTGATTCTAGAAGTTCGCATGGTAGATTATCCGGAATATGGCTCGGTCGGCGCGGGCGGGCGCTACGAGGATTTGGCATCCGAATTTATTTCTCAGCGTCTTCCGGGCGTCGGTTTCTCAATCGGCTTGACGCGAATCCTCGGATTTCTTTTTGAGGAAAAATTGGTCGAGCCTCACCGTCCGTGCATGACGCGGGTCTTAGTATCCGTTTATAATGAAGCGCAGCGTAAGCGCTGCAATCAGGTTGCCGAGGAGCTGCGAGCGCACGGCGTTGCTACTGAAGTGTATTTTAAAGCGCCTAAGCTCGGAAAGCAGCTTGATTTTGCGGACGCTAAGGGAATTCCCTATGTTCTTTTTATTTCTGAAGGCGACGGCAAGATTCAGGTAAAAAATATGCGCAGTAAGGATCAATTCGAAGTCGCCGATCTCAGTCAGTTTGCCCAGCAAATTTCAGCTTAGCGATGAAAAAAGTCGAGGTCGTTACACGTGGCCAGGGACTTTACGAGGTCACCGACGAGGTGCAGAGCGCCGTTGTCGAGTCAGGGATCACTGAGGGTATCTGTTGTGTATTTGTGCAGCACACCTCCGCCAGCTTGATCATTCAGGAAAATGCCGACCCAAGCGCTAAACGCGATCTAGAAGCATGGCTCAAACGATTGGTAAAGGAGCGCGATCCGCTCTATACCCATACCACCGAAGGCGATGATGATATGCCTGCGCATATAAAAGCTGCGTTGACTGCGGCAACCTTGTCGATTCCGGTTGTGGGGGGATCTCTGACGTTGGGTACGTGGCAGGGGATATACCTATGGGAACATCGAGATGCGTCGCATCGGAGACGGGTGATTGTGACCGTGGTGGGCGCGTAGAGCGGTAGGCGCATACCTTCAAAAGTAAACAGTCAACGGATGGCCGCTCCGATGAGCTGTCGCAGTGGAGATACATGGCTTTCCACCAAAGGCGGAAGCGATTTCAAAGGGTATCGCTATTTAATAACTCTTGACCGTTGTCCGATATTCAGACAGATCCGGATCTACTCTAAGATTTCAGTCCAAATTGTAATCTCCGTCGGCTTCGCAAGAAGTTCCTCACCTCTCGCGCGAAGCGCCAGGATATGGGGGGTCTCAAGATGTTTTGCGAGCGCCTCCTTGTTTGTCCATCGTTCGAAGAAGAGAAATTCCCCGGGGTTTTCAGAGGAAGAGTGAAGATCGTATTGAAGGCACCCTTCTTCCTGGCGGGTTGGTTTAAGCAACGTCATAAGCGCGGATTTCGTTTCATGCTCCTTTCCTTTCCGAGAGGTAATTTTTGCTACGACAGAAATATAATTTGCGGCCATATTCTCACTATTCCTTGCTAAAAGGCACTGCGGATGAAGCTAGCTCAGTCCAATTTTCAAGGCAATAATATACACCGCGTTAGGCGGCGAGATGCGCTGGACTGTTCTGGGAGGCTCGCAGCTCGGCGGCAAGCACGGTCAGACGTTCGCGTGTTTCATGCACGGTTTGGTCAGTCGAGAGTCCTTGGAAGGGCTCCTGGGAGCCTCGAACGAATCGTCGTTGTGCTAGTATTTGCGCATTTTCCATTGCGTTTGCAAGTGCGATTGACTGAGCCTCTGACAGCGGAATTCCCTGAGCTATCGCGATTGCCTCTGGGCTCGCGTTTGACATCGCTTGGGCGGTTTTTTGCGCCTCGGCCGTGGGCTCTGCAATTGGCTGGCCCGTAGCGATCGCGCTGGCTTGTTTCAAGTCCTGGTCGGAGAGTGTCTGATAGCGCGCGCTGGGGGCGGGCGCAGTTTTCGCCGCATGTTTTTCAACCATGCTATTTTTCATTACACTGACCATTTCTAGGTTGACTTCGCCACCAGTGGCTTCGGCTACGGCCGCGTCGAACTCATAAGCACGTTCATTGACGCCGGCACTCCTATCGCCGCGGCTGTTGAAGCGCAGGGAAGAAAGTTGATCGAGTGCTTTATTTGGATCGATTTGAGTTTTGACGGAACCGAAAACGGGAGATGGAGTGTCGCGTTTGTCTTCGGGCTCTTTGAATGTAGTTTGCAGCTGAGCGGTGAGCATAAAACCCTCGATTGCCAGAAATAAAACCTATGGAACAATAGTAAGGCTGAATTGTACCTTAAGATAATCGAGCCGAACGACTATTCGAAAAGCTATTAGTGTTCGGGGACGAATTGGCTCAGCGCGACTTCTAAGTCCTCGTAAGTTACTACATAGTCACGCTTTCCGGGGGTGGACGACTCGCGTTTAAAGGCATTCAATCCCGCCTGGTTGCATATTTCCTTAATATCAGCCGCTGACTTTCCCTCGGTAATTTCGGCGAGTATTCCTAAATCCACGCTGTCCTGGAGTCGTAATTTCGCCATATACAGTGCGAAGAGTTTAACGCGCGCTTGATAATCGGGTAGGGGAACTTCAATAGTACGGTTGAGGCGTCCCGCGCGCTTCAGCGCTGAGTCAACAAGGTCGGCGCGGTTTGTCGCCGCGATTATATAAAGACCTTCACGCTTCACGATGCCATCAATTAGCTGGAGCAAATGATTCAAAAGATTATCGGCCCAAACCTGATTGCCGGAGCGGCTCTTTCCAATTGAATCGACCTCGTCGATGAAAATTACGGATGGCGCATGTTTTAGCGCCGCATCGAATAGAGCGGAGAGGTTCTTCTCTGATTCGCCGACCCATTTTGAAACGACTTCATCCATCTTGAGCGCAAAGAACGAGAGGCCAGCGTTATTGGCGATTGCGCGCGCAATGGTCGTTTTTCCGGTTCCGGGCGGACCATTTAGCAGGATGCCTTTGGGGGATTCGATTCCATATTTCTTTGCGGTCGATGGGTCTTTCAGTAGTTCCACTACTGAAATGAGCTCGGTCTTTAAGTCGTCCGCTATGATTAACTGGTCCCAGGAGATATTGGCGACTTCCCGGTTCATCGGAGCGGGGGAATAGCCCGAGCCTTTTTTGTCACCCCCCATCGCGTTTGCCGGTCCCTGCGGTGACACTTGCGCAAGGGCGGTACGAATAGTTCGCGCGCGCGAAGTTACTAGAAGAGACAGTACGAGCGGCGCAATATGAAGCAGCGTTATCTTGAAAGCCGATGTTCCGCGTCTACCATCGCTGTAATGCATCGCAAACTGTATTAGGTAAAGGGTCGCTGCGGAGGCGCAGAGCGTAGAGAATATTAGATCAAGCTGCTTGGTGAGGGCTGGCCGGTTTGCGTAGCGAGAATGATAGATAAAATAGATGAATGGGACAAATGTCACATACAGCAGCGATTGCTCGGTTGGGATAAAATATTGAAGAAAATCCATCTGTTCTTAAATTGTCTCAGAAAGAAGGGGGGTAGGCAACCGGCCAGGTTTAGCTCGGAAAATGAACTAGCTGTTTACGGTCAATGGCCAACTGTAATCGGTAATCAGTATGGTTTTTCCACATTCAAATCCATTTCCGATTCGTTTGAGCTTTGACCACGAATAATCTACCAGATGACAATTTTTTCCTCCGCAAAATATGGATTCAACATTTCCTTCATCTCGGCCGCAATCTCCCCCTCATGGTCGCTATCGAGAGAGTATATTCCATTGGCGTGAGTAAGCGGCGCTTGCAGTAGATTAAGCGATGGATTGCGCTGGCGCATATTCTTGAAGTGATCCTCACCGATTCTGAAGACTCCAACTGAAATATCCTCGATTTGAGCTGTGGGAACCCGGGAACTGAGTTGCGCAATGAGCGAGCGATACTCTTCACGCCAGCCGCTGATTGGAATCACCGGATCGAAACAGAAGCGCACGCGCCACCCGTCTTTCAATGCGCGATCAGCGGCTGCAATACGCGCGCTGGGACTGGCGGTGTGATGTTCGTACCGCTTCCAAGCCGTTTCGGTCGCTAGGCTCCAGGAGAGGATGGCATTCGCGTGCGGTGTTAAATGACTAATAAGTGAATAGTTGCTGCTTTTGGTGCGCACCTCCACTGACAGTTGGCTCTGCTGACGGGAAAATTCTATCCAGCGCGAGGTCCAGGGAATAAATCTCTCGCTTCCGAGTAAGTCGCAGTCGTAGGAAACCGAGAGCGAAATCCCGCCGCGCTCCTCCGCGGCGCTCCGCGCATCGATGAAGAAATCTTCTTCATTTACGAACACCACCATGTTTGCTGAGCGGTACATCGCTTGTAAAAAGCAGTATTCGCAATCGTAGACGCAGTTGATTACGGGAGAAGCGTAGAATAGGGGAGCGCCGCTATGTTGCGGCAGTACCTCCGTTGCGGGATGCACCCGCTTCCCGTGTTTCACGGCCAGGATTAATTTTTGACTCTGTTTCTGCGAACGCCATTCCTGTTTTCCTTGATTGAATAGCGCGCGATAGCTGGCAATTTCAATTTTCTGCGCTTTCGGAAAGTGAGCGCAGATCTCTTGCGTCAAACGATGGGCGCGCGCCTCCTCCTCAATATAAATGTGGCTAAATGCCGGGAAGAGCGAGCGCATCGGTAATCTCGTCGAAATAAGCAGTGCGCTCCTCGCGATTCGCGGGGCGGGCGTGAGCAAATGAATCAAGGATTGGGGAGATCTCTAGCAGCGGGCGTCGCGCTCGGCAGAGATAGATAACCTTTTGTCTTTGGGTCTCTGTCAGCCGCAGCTGCTTGGCAAGCGATTCGATAGCGCGCCATTCGTCAACGGAGAGTCGCTGAGTTGACTCGAGCCACTCAGTGATCGCGGCAACCGCGCGGATGAGGTCGGCGGCTGCCGCTGAAAGCAGAGGTGGAATTAGTGGCCGGATGTTCTCGAAAGTACCGCCATGATCGGAGACGAGTTTTAGCGTGAAAATTGCGCTTGGGGCGAGTACTGCGCTTGCAGCTTCGAAAAATCCCGCGCCCTCCATGTCGATTAGATCGGCTGCGGGATGGGCCGCTGTTTCGCCAGTATACGGTGTCGTGCGCGTCTCGAGTGAATATTCAGGTAATGAAAGATTGAGCAGCATGTCCGGATAATACCGTCTGCCCGTCTCGCCGTTATGAATACAATGCACATGGCACAGAGTTCCCGGCGCAATTTCAGGTCGCGCCGCGCAAACTCCAAAGTTAATTGCGCCGATCGCCGGTTCCTCGACGCTGAGAGCGGCTGCTGTAGCGGCGGATGAATACTTCATGCCCATTCCCGTAACAAGTAAGCGAATGCGCTCAGAGATGAAAATTCTTTTGCCCCCTACGGCGGGCCCTTCGCTCAGGCTAAGCGCGTCAATCAGCGCGCGAGCTTCTTGGAGATGGGCGGTGGCGATAACGATCATTGCCGAGGTCGTATTTCAAGCGTTTCGGTGGTATAGTACGGCCAAACCGCATCGATTTCAAATACGGGCATGAACGAACTTTCGCCATCGCGCTACCTGCAAAAACTCGCCGTCAAATTATTTAATGATGGCGACCAGCAAAGCGAATTTATCGAAGCCATCTGCTCCCCGCAAAAGTATCCTGAGTCTATTTTATGGCTCAAAGAGCCCCCCGCAGACTTTCCCTTTCGAAAGGCGGACCGTATATCGTGGCAGCCCGACTTTGTGGATAGGCTTGAACCGGGACAACGCCCGGGCGCTCACGAGATGCATGAGCTCGGCGCCTATTACTGCCTCGATTTTTCTTCGGTATTCGCCGCGCAGGTATTGAGCGCGGTGGGTATCGACGGCCCGCTAGTTCTGGATCTATGCGCGTCGCCCGGTGGGAAATCGGTCTTTGCATACCGGCATTTCCGGCCCCAAATGATGATATGCAACGAGACTATAGGAAAGCGACTCGGCGCTCTCACTTCGAATTTGAAGCGCTGTGGCATTCAACCGGCGCTAGTAACAAGCCGGGATCCCAAATATTTTGCCGAGCATTTTTCAAAAGCGGCTGATGTGGTGATCGTTGATGCTCCCTGTTCGGGGCAGTCTCTGCTGCGTAAAGGGCAGGAGTCGGGAGGTTGTTTCCATCCAGCCACCGTCAATCTCAATAAAAATAGGCAGCGGAGAATCATCGCCGAGGCGAGCGCGACCGTAGCTCCGGGGGGATATCTCGCCTATATGACCTGCACCTTTTCTTTCGAGGAAAACGAAGGAATCGCAGAGTGGTTTTTGAAGCGCTTTGCGAATTTTGAGGCGTGCGAGGTGCCGGTGTTGGCTGACTGCCGGTCGAGCTTAAGCGGCGTTCCGTGCTATCGCCTTTGGCCGCAGCGCGGGATCGGGGCCGGGAGTTTTGCCGCGCTTTTTAGGAATACCTCTGCCGGAGAGCGTGAAGATTGCGATGTGCGCGGTTTGCCGGTGCTATGGAGCAACCCGGAAGCTCTCAGGGAAGATGCCAAGGGCAACCGCCGCTACCGTTGAAAATGGTATGTCGGGGCTGGTATTGGT
>CAYTAW010000117.1:0-9341 GCA_964435675.1 uncultured Bdellovibrionales bacterium | reverse complement strand
ATACTCTTCGACGGGAAGATCGGGAAGAATCACGCCGTCGATACCGCAACGCTGCGCGTCTGCGCAAAATTTTTCGATGCCATACTGCAAGACGGGGTTAATATATCCCATCAGCACGAGCGGAATGGAAACGGTGCGCCGAATAGTACTAATCTGCGCAAAGAGTCGATCGATTGAAAATCCATTTTTGAGCGCGCGCTCGCTGCAGCGTTGAATTGTCGCACCATCGGCAATCGGATCGGAAAACGGCATGCCGATCTCGAGCAGCCCAGCGCCGGCACGTTCCGCCGCCTCACAGAGCTTCAACGTATCTCCCGCCTCCGGAAAATCAGCCATCACGTAAAGCGAGAGCAGCTTTTTACCTTTATCTTTGAACGCATTCTTTATTCGATCCACGCGCGAATTATAGTCGCACGCCCCGGAAAATCAAATAGCTCCGTAAAGACCGGCTGAAAATGAGCGCTTATCGACCGGACAGAGCGAGCGCTCCTGCGCCGGGGAAAGCAGTGATTGGTGCGGGAGCGCATACAGCGCTTCTGCGATGTTCTCAAAGACATCGGCTTCACGGCGCCACTCTAAATTCCTTACCTTGCGCAAGTCGAAGGGGCGAGAATATCCGCGCAGGCTCTTTTGTTTGCGATGATTGTAATATGACTCGAAATACGAGAGCACGAGTTCGCGTACATTTCTAAAGATTGGCTCGCGGAAGCGCAGTCCGACATAATTCGACTTCGATATAGCGCCAAAATGCTTTCCGCTGCGGAAAATAGCGAGGATGTGATCATCATCTTGCCAGGCCGTCATATCAAGAATGAGCGGCTTTTCACCGTGATACCCGAGCACGCTAGCCGCAAAGAGCGCGCCATCAAAACAGTGCGCGCATTTCTGCGAAAGAACATCGCTCGGCCAAAGGGGGTACCGCCCCGTATTGTATGTCGTCTGGTCGAGAAAAAGTTGAATCTTTTCAGCAGAATCGAGCCGCTGAATAACCTTCTGCTCGCTAGGAGACCAGGGGTATATATTGGTCGAAAACCTTCGCTGCGTCATACCTACCCGGTTCATTATACTACCGAACCGAAAAGGCGGAAATGTACTTTTTTTCCGCCCTTTCCTCGCCGTGAATAGGGCGGCACGAACGTCCACCCAGCGTTTAACGGCAATACGGTTACGTGTTTGGCGATCGCTCGCCGTAGGTTTTTAGATCCTTATCGCCGCGGCCCGAGAGGCATATTACCACTGTCTTTCCACGCGCATTATCGAGTTTGCGCAGGTACGCGAGTGCGTGCGCGGATTCAAGCGCCGGGAGAATTCCTTCGAGACGAGTGATTTCGAACGCGGCATCGACAGCTTCCTGGTCGGTAACGCTCGCATACTCGACACGGCCCGATACGTGCAGATGCGCATGCTGCGGGCCGATGCCCGGATAATCCAATCCGGCCGAGATAGAATGAGCTTCCTCGATCTGACCATCGGCTGTTTGCATGAGTAAAGTCTTGCTACCGTGAAGCACGCCGCTTCTACCGAGCGCTGTCGTTGCGGCCGATCGGCCGCTGGTCAATCCCTCTCCAGCCGCCTCGATTCCAAGAATCCGCACACGAGCGTCCGAGAGAAAATGATAAAAAATCCCCATCGCATTGCTGCCGCCGCCGACGCACGCCATCACGATATCCGGAAAATCGCGCTTATACTGCTGTGCCAACTGCTTTTTCGTCTCCTCGCTGATTACCGATTGAAAACGCGCAACCATGTCGGGAAAGGGGTGCGGCCCAACTACTGAACCGATGATATAGTGGGTGTCGCGCGGATTGGCGATCCAATCGCGCATCGCTTCGTTGGTCGCATCCTTGAGTGTCTTGCTGCCGCTCGACACAGATATGACTTTTGCGCCGAGCATATTCATGCGCTGCACATTTGGCTGCTGTCGCGCGATATCTACTTCGCCCATGTAGACGACACACTCAAGCCCCATCAATGCGCAAGCGGTCGCTGTTGCGACCCCGTGCTGCCCCGCTCCTGTCTCGGCAATAATTCTTCTTTTTCCCAGACGCTGCGCGACTAATATTTGTCCCAGCGCATTATTAATTTTGTGTGAGCCGGTATGATTCAGATCTTCGCGCTTGAGAAGCACAGTCATGCCGTGCTTTTCGGAAAGACGCTTGGCATGATAGAGCGGACTGGGGCGTCCCACATAATTGTGCAGCAGATCGGTAAACTGCTCCTGAAATTCGCGCTGATCGATGATATCACGGTACCGAAGACGCAGCTCTTCGATGTTCGGATGAAGCATCTCAGGCACATACGCGCCGCCGAATTCGCCGAAATATCCCCTTTCGTTTACCGTGTAATCCATAGCCGTTAATGTACTCGGTGATATATTAAAATAGATTTATAGCAAATAGCGCTAAAAACAAGTAGATCCGCGGCGGTTGTGCCGTTATGACACTTTTCCTTTGTGAGCGCCGAAGTTTTTGGCTATTCTCCGCTCAGTCCGCTATTCTCAGGAGGCACCATGTTCCAGCACGCCCGCGCTCTTAACGCTACATCCGAAACTGATGCGCAGAATCCTCTCTCGGTGTTGAGCGGAACACCCCCCGCTGCGCCGCTTGCGACAGCAACCGCCACTCCCGATCGCGAACCCTCCTTCTTCATTGTCTGCCGGGGTGGCATCTACGGAGAGATCACTCGCGTCGGATTTCAACAGATCTCGGAAATGGACAAGGGGATAGAAATACGGGGCGGGGTGGCTGTCGAACTACACGGAAAAGATCACCCATTTCGAGAAAAAGAGATTATTCGCGCGCTCAGCGCTGCGTTAAAAACCACAGGTTTTATCGTAGAAGACCGCGCACCAGATTTCCTAGCGGTGCCGAATCCTGAAAAAACGGTGCTCTTTATGCGGACGGACGATCCTTTGGTGCGGACGAGCGCAATCATGCGTGCTATTCCACCGATGTTCCGATCGTTAAGCGACACCCAGGACGACGATCTCCACGGCGCTCCGCATATACTGAAATTCAAAGCGGCGACGAGCCCCCCTCAAAGCGCCAATACAAAAACCGCTGCTGAATTCGTCGAGCAACTGCGCGCACTCCCCGAACTCGCCGGAGTGCGTGGCCTGCCGTGGCTAGCAATCGAATCGCACGCAATCCAAGCGCTGCGCTCATTCTCGAGTAAGGACGGTAGATTTGCGAAGTGCCTGAGCACATTCGATAACTCCATCGGAGAAGATCGCGAACTCAGAAAACTATCACGCTCGCAACTCAATATCGTGCGCCAGAATTTCTCGAAGCTCGTAGAAGAACTGCTGAACATTGCTCGGAATCCGGCACAGATAGCCAACGCTATTTAGTACCCCAGCCCGCGCGCCACTTCATCAATTAACTCGAAGACTCCCGGGCGGAGATCTTTGCCTTTTACCGATGAGTCTAAATCGGAAAAGAGTTGAGGAATTCTTTCCGAACCCACTCTCTCCATTGCTACTACCGACGCCAACGCATGCGCCGCCCCAGAGAACGGATTGTCGCGAAGCGTCGGATATTGGTGCCGGAGCGCCCAACCGATCTCCCGTACACGCAGTTTTTGGAGATCATTCTCCGTGAGGCGCTGCGCCGCAGTGTGCTGATAATGAGCTGCTATCCATACGATCTTCAAGCGTACGTCGCTGAGCTCTTCCGGTTTTAAAAAGAAGGCGGGCTTGCGGCAGTCTTTTCCAAACCAATCCTGCAGCACCGATTTAAGCTCGCTGCTTATGTCTTTCAAACTCCCGTCAAACTGAACGGAAGGATCATTAACTTTCGCGCGCACGGCTTCGGCAAATTCACGCACGAATAGGCGATCGAGCGCCAATGGGGAATCTTTTATCAATAGCGGCGGCTTGCCGTTATGCGACGCAATTCGCTGAGCAGTGGGAATAAATTGAGAGACACCCTTTTCGCTCCAACCCGTGAGCCGTGAAAGATCACTAATCGTTGGCTCGTCGCCGCTACGCTTCCGATGCTGCCGGCAGGCATCCACGAGATCTCCATATCCATGGTGGGGTAAAATTAAATGATACGCCTTGCGTTGTGCAAGCGGCAGTCTGCGCTTCAAGGTTCCGAGAATTCGCGTCAAATCGGATTCCTGGATCGTCGATTTCTGCTCCGAGAGCAGATTAATAACCTCATGTTTTAAGGGCCGGCGGCCCAGATCGTACGCGAGCGAGACAATCGCCTCTTTGAGCTCGGTCTGCTGCGCGGATTTGAGGGTATTTTCATGCGTCAATTCGAGCTCAAGGTGCGAAAGCCGGCGCTGAAACGTATCATAACGCATACGTTTTCCCGGACATGCTGCTTTCACCGCGGAAAATAGTTCGCGGGTCGTCGGTGCGCGGCCGCGCGCCTGCTTTTGTGCTTCATAACTGTTAGTAATATCGGCATCGTAAATACCCGAGGGCAGCGTCGGAGTCAGCGTGATTTTTTTTGACGAGCGCTGCTCATTATAGCGGGTTATTCTCATCCAGAGCGCTTCAAATGTTAACGGCGTCAACACTATTGCGTTAACGGCCTCCGTCAGCTCGTGAATATTCGGATCGCGCTTAAGCGTCGCACTCAGGCGGCGGTGGCATGTTTTAGCGGCGGTGAGGGTCGTATCGCTATATGGCGCAAGGGTAATATTCACGAGTTCCGGACGGGCGGCAAAACGAAATTCGAGTGCACGCGGCGAAATTTTATGGTTCTCTTTTTCAAGAAAGTGCACAACCTCCTCCGAGGCGGGCTCGCGCCGTACGCCCTGCGACTTTAAAAGATCTTTAGCTTTTCGGTGCGCTGCGATAATTGCCGGCCATCCAACATTGACTCGTTTTCCCGAAAATCGCCAAAGATGTTTTTCACTCTTGGGCGCTTCCGCGCGCGTCGTATCGATTATGCGCTTCACTTCCCACACTTCGACTCGCACGCCCTGCTGATTCAGTGCTCGTTGAAACGGCCGAAGCTGCGGCTGATCGAAGTTTTCGGCAATATGCTTTAAAAAAGCCTCTTTGACGAGGCCGCGCGTCTCGATCGGAGGAACAAAGCGCGGCGACTGCAGTTCGCGCAAGGGATCGCCGTTCAGAGCGAGCCGATTATGAAATATCACAGAACCTGGCAGCGACTCGCCATTCGAGCCACGCCGAGGATCCGATTCGGTGCCATTTAACGCGTTGTCCTTATCTGCTGACTTCAACATGAACTGCCTGATGTCGCGCTCCCAAATACTCTCATGCGCGCACGGAATTCTAACGCCCATGCGCCCCCTACTCAAGTGCACCGCAGGCCGCTAGGCTCCTGAAATTGCTGCGATTATATCGCGAATTAGGCGCTCTTCTTTAATTCCGATACTCTTTTCTACCCGGCTGTTAAAATCGAGCGTAGTTATCGATGAATGCGTGCGGCACAGTTCAAGCGCCCGAGGGAGATTCTCGACGCCCAACCCGCCGCTCAACACGAGCGGCCACGAACCCGAATACTCCTCGATCAGCGCCCAAGGAAACGCTTTTCCGCTGCCTCCGCGCTCGATACTCTTGGTGTCGAGAAGCGCCGCATCAATGACGCCGTCAAAACGTCGCATCTCATCTGACGGCATGCGCTCTCCCACCGCAAATGCTTTCCAAATGGCTGCGTCAGGAAGCAGTTCTTTTAACGACGCGCAAAACTCCGGTGTCTCATCTCCATGCAGCTGAAAAACCGCACACCCCAAATGCTCGTGCCATTCGGCAATCTCTTCCAGGCTCTGATTAACAAAAACGCCGACGCGCTTGATTGCTACCGGAACCTCTGGCAAGAAGTAGCCTTCGCCGACGAAGCGTGGCGATCCCCGCCAACAGATAAATCCCATATAATCGGGGTTGAGCGTGGCGATGGCCTGGATATTATCCGCGTCTCTCATTCCGCAGATCTTAACTGCAGGCTTTGTCATCGACACTCCCCAATAAAGGCGCGACAGGCAGCCGCCGGATCTGGCGTCTTCATAAAATTTTCGCCGATCAAGAAACCCGAAAATCCCTTCGCGCGAAGAGAGCGCACAACCTGGGCGTCGGAAATACCGCTCTCGGCAATCCGGACTTTAGAATCAGGAATCGACGCTCCGATGCGCTCAAAAGAAGCAAGGTCGATAGCCAGCGTATCTAAGTTTCTGCTGTTAATGCCGAGCAATTGGACCTGATCTATCAACGAACGCTCGAGCTCACTCTCTTCATGCACTTCGCATAACACTTCAAGGCCAAGATCGACGGCTGTTTGCGCGAGCAGTTTTAGCTCGCGCGCATCAAGCAACCGCGCAATGAGTAAAATCACGTCGGCACCAATCGCTTTCGCTTCGTGAACTTGGTACGGGTCGACGATGAATTCTTTGCGCAGAATGGGGCAATGGTTGAGCGCGCGCGCATCGCGCACATCTTGATTACTCCCGCCGAAAAATTCCGTATCAGTAAGAATCGAAAGCGCGGTGGCTCCGGCGGCCGCGTACCCGGTCGAAACTTCGGCAATTGAGAGATCCATTTTCAACTCACCTTTCGACGGTGACTTACGCTTGAGTTCGGCGATTACACCACTCGCCCCCGGCGTTTCGAGCGCGCCGGAGAGTGAAACGCAACTTCGCGTATAATGCGCTTCGCGCGCCAATGCGGCTATTGGGATCGAGTCCTTGGCCTGCTCAACCTCGCGCCGCTTTTGCGCCACAATCTTATCGAGTAGTCCCATACATTATCCACGTACCATCTCGTAGCATCGTTTCGCGGCGCCGGAACTAATGCTTTCAGCGGCA
Source organism: uncultured Bdellovibrionales bacterium (assembly GCA_964435675.1). GTDB lineage: Bacteria > Bdellovibrionota_C > UBA2361 > UBA2361 > CAYTAW01 > CAYTAW01. The sequence continues at coordinate 2,564 of CAYTAW010000117.1, read as the reverse complement.
GCCGCTGCGGCGTCCACCAGGGAGAGCCCTGGCCGGCTTAGCCGTATCGCAAGCGCGCTGTTTGCGACGACAACCGAACGATACCCTTGCGCACCGCGGTTTTCGAGCAAATCAATTAAAGCACGTGCGTTTTCTTCAACGCCCCCCGATGATGCGATCGCATCTTCCGGCTGCACCGGAAGCCCAAAATCCGCCGCGGTCACCACGCATTCACTATCAACGCCAATTACATGCGAAGGCGCCGAGAGCGAAACTTCATCAAAACCGTCGGCTGAATGCACGATCGCGACGAGAGCGCTCCGCTCCTGGAAATAATACTTATAAAGGCGCGCGAGTTCGAGGCTATAGACTCCGAGAAGCTGCGTGCGCACCGACGCGGGGTTAAGCAGTGGACCGAGATTATTGAAGAGCGTTTTTACGCCAAGATCCTTTCTAATCCCCGCGACATTCTTCAGCGCCGCATGAAACAGCGGCGCGTGAAGAAAACAGATATTAGCGCGATCGAGCTGACGCTTGAGCACCGACTGGTCGTCGCTGAACGCTATGCCCAAATGCTCAAGCACAGTCGAAGAACCGCACGTCGATGAAACGCCGTGATTCCCGTGCTTAGCCACCCTCACGCCTGCTCCCGCCGCCACGAAGGCCACAGCGGTAGAGACATTCAGCGATTTTTTGCCGTCGCCGCCCGTGCCGCACACATCGATCGCCTCGGGCGCATCAAGATCAACTTTTTTGGCGAGCGAAAAAATGCCGTCACGGAATCCGCGCAGCTCAGCCAAGGTTAAAGAGCGCATCCGGTAAACCGCGAGAAAGGCGGCAACTTGCGCCGGCGCGATCTCGCCACGCGCCATGCCGACCACAGCCCGCGCCGCCTCAACGCTTGAGAGCGTTGCGCCGGCGAAAAGATTTTCCAGCGTTTCTCTCACGGCCGCGCAATCCAATTAGATACGATACTTTTACCATCGGGGGTCAGTACCGATTCAGGGTGGAATTGGAGACCGGCAACGTCATACGTTTCATGACGAAGCCCCATAATCTCCCCTTCCCCGTCATCCGCGGTAATTTTCAAGCAATTAGGAAAATTTTCACGCGCGACACACCATGAATGGTACCGGCCAATCTTGAATGGCCCCTCAATACCCGCAAAAAGCACTTCGCCCCGATCCACTATCCGGCAGTCGGTCGCCACTCCGTGAAAGGGCTTCTTCAGGTTGACCAGCGTCGCACCAAAAACTTCGCCGATACACTGATGGCCGAGGCAAATGCCGAGAATCTTTTTCTGCGGAGCGTAGCGCTTTACCAGCTCAGGCATAATACCAGCTTCAAGCGGAATGCCGGGACCGGGACTAAGCACGATTTCGTCGTAGGCAGAAACAGCATCGAGCGCGATCTTGTCGTTCCGGTGCACGTCAATATCGCGTCCGCCTATCTCCCGGAGAAGGTGCACCAAATTGAAGGTGAAGGAGTCGTAATTATCCAAAACAAGCAGCTTTCTATTCATAGGTCCCCCGCGGCGCTTTTTCCAATGCAACGCGCAGCGCATTGAGCTTGTTGCGCACTTCCTGCACCTCACTCTCTTCGACCGAATCAGCGACGACCCCGCCACCGGCCTGAAAATAGAGCACATTTCCGGAGCTGAAAAACGAGCGGATCATGATGCAGTGATTACATTCGCCGTTTAATCCAAGAAAACCGAGACAGCCCCCGTAAAATCCGCGCCGTCCTTTTTCATACTGATCAATCAGCTCCATCGCCCGGTATTTAGGCGCGCCGCTGAGCGTTCCGGCCGGAAAGGTGTCACCAAGAACCGCCAAGGTATCGGCTCCCGAATCGAGGGTGCCAGAAACTTTTGAAACGAGGTGAATCACATGCGAATAAAAGTGTGTCTCCTTGTAGGCCTCGACTTCCACCCCCCTGCAGTGACGGCTCAGATCGTTGCGCGCCAGATCAACGAGCATTACGTGCTCGGCGATTTCCTTCGGATCATCACTGAGCTTCCGCGCCGCCTCCAGGTCCGCCTTCTCATCACCGCTGCGGCGGTACGTCCCCGCAATCGGAAAAACGGTTGCCTTTCCATTCTTGATAATCACTTGGGCCTCGGGCGATGAGCCAAATATACGATAGGAGCCGAGGTCAAAATAGAAAAGATAGGGCGAGGGATTTATCGAACGCAGCGCGCGGTAGACGTTAAAATCATCCCCTGAATAGCGGCGCGAAAACTTCCGTGACGGAACGATTTGAAAAATGTCGCCTCGAAAGATGTGACGCTTGCAGTCGCGAATCATTTGACGATGCTGTTCATCGTCCATGTTGGTTTCTTCCTCGCCCTCAAGCGAGAAGGGATATGTTGGCGCGTCGCTACGGAAGATCGTCTGCAGTATGCGCTGATACTCGACGTCATAGTGAGAATCAGGTTCCGCCGCGCTACGGTGCTCAATTAAGTACAACTCGTCTTTAAAATGATTGATCGCAATGACGTAGCGATAGAAGCGATAGCTGAGCTGCGGAAGAGCGCTGCAAGCTGAGAAGGAATTTTTTAAGCGAATATCCTCAAAGAGTTCAAT
>CAYTAW010000116.1:2952-9432 GCA_964435675.1 uncultured Bdellovibrionales bacterium | reverse complement strand
GTCGGATGGGTAATTGAGAATAACCAGTGCGCGCGAGTAGATGATGTCGCAAAGGATAAAAGATTCTTCGCGGTCATTGATCGAGAAGGAGAATTTCATACCCGCAATATGCTCTGCGCGCCGCTGTCAGCGCGCGGTGAGAGTCCCTTCGGAGCGGTGCAGGTGCTCAATCGCCAAGGTGGAAAAAGTTTTTCTGATGAGGATTTGCAGTTTTTACAACAGTTCGCCGCGTTAATCTCGCTTTCGCTCGACAGTGCGCTGCTTCTAGAGCAGGTGCGGCCCCCACGTGCAAGCTAGTTAACCCACTGATATATAAGTATAAAGTCCCCTGCGTTCGTTGACGGAATTTTCTCGAAAGCGTGAAAGATGTCCCAAGATTGTAAAATCTTTAGAACATGCATTCGTTCTAGCAGCCGTTCTCTTTATCATAGTTATGGATTTGCTATTACTGGTCTTAAGAAGTGAAGAGGTTTTAAAAGGTTTTTGAACGGCAGGTTTTGCTCGGTAAAAGTAAGAAAGACGTAGGCGAGATTTTTGATCTACGTGATTGCCACTGAGGAGAGCCATAGATGAGAGCTGCAGTTGCCGAAAAGCCGGCAGAAGAGAGAGATGCAATAGATTTGAGCCGCGCATCAGTTCAGAGCAGCGTGCCAACCGTCCTCTCGAGTGAAGTTCCTTTTGCTCGCGCAGCTTTCGCAACTCGTACCGCGATTCCGGTTGAACACAGTCAAGAAATTCGCGAACAAAATCCATTCGAAGTTATTTTCCGCGACGGCGATAGGCTGCAAAAAATGTGGCTCTCGCTATACGGCAGTCATATCACGGTCATCGGCAACGAAAATAATCAGGGCGTGACGATAAAAGTTATTGATATGCGCGCCGGAACACGTGAAATTGTTAGCCAACTGCATATCGGTGAGAATCCGGTATCCTTTTCGGTGTCTCCGGACGGCACCGGCTTTTTACTGGCGCTTCCCGATTCCGTCGCAGAATATAATATCGGTAAGAATGGCCAGGTGCGCACCGGGTTCGTGTATCAGGCGGATGACGGTCGCTCTATTACTGGCGCACGGTATGAAGGCGACTCAGTGAAGATTTCTTTCGCATCACCGGTGAAAGCCGCGCTACAGCGCGCGTTTGAAAAAGACGGCCGCACTCGTTCGTTGCTCACCGCAGTATAAAAGCTCGATTTCTAATATCGGTTAGCGCGCATTTTGCTGCTTCAGTATATCAAGCAGGCGCTTTCGTTCATTTGAAATAGTCGGCTCAGGCTCGTCCCGGAAATCGAATCCAGAGAATGTAGCCTTTGCGTTCGGTCTTAATTGATCATCGAAGCCTCCAGGCGCGGGCGGCCGGCGATCAGGAACAGCGGCGGGCGGAGGAGCCACAGTCGGCGCCGGCATCCGCTCGATACGCGGCGGCGCTTTGGGGGGGGCTTGCGGTGGCTCCATTCGCTTCAAATCCTGCATGACTGCGCCCGGAATACGGATGCTGTCACCACTCGGTGCTTGCGGTTCGTCGTCGAATTCTTCGAATTGCTCGTTCTCAAAAGTTTCTAACGCTCTCTTCTTTACCGGGTCGGCGGGCGGGCGGCTTCGCGAATACGGGACGCGCGTCTTCGTTGGCGTCGGCGTTATAGTAGGCGTCGGCGTTTCAGTCGGCTCAGGGGTGTCGGTTGGAGTGGGTGTCGGCGTTTCAGTAGCGGTCGGTGTCTCCGTTGGAGTTGCGGTAGGTTCTCTATTTCGGAAGCTGACCGGCGTAATCATGATCAACATGCGGTTATCCGAGTTTCGTATGACGAACTCAACCGGCATTAGCTTATCGGTTTTCAGGAGTGTTCGCGGAATGAGAATGCGCGTGTTGGGAGGCAGTGCTTGTGTAAAGTCGGCTACGTTTTGGTTGTGCGCCGCAATTCGGTCGGCGTTTTGCTCGCTTTTGGTGTACCAGCGCGCAATCATTTCGATCGTTTCGCCGTTGAAGCGCACCACGTGAGAAAAATATTTGAACGCAGTGCGCTTCTGCGGCGGCACTTCGTCGCGCACGATTACGGTACAGCCCAAGATGACTGTTAGCGAAAGCAGCGAGAAAACAATCAGAAACCGGCAACAGCGCTTCATTTAGGCAACGTCTTTAAATACTTCTTAGATGCTTCCGAGAACTGTTCAGGATTAAAAGAATCGGGGTTTTGAAGCGCGGCGAAGATACCGTCGAGCTCGGGAGAGCGCGGGGCGCCGGAGGTAAGCTGCGCGTGCGCGCTTTCAGCGCCCATGGCGATTTGCTCGGCCGTTTCATAGTAAAGCGAGGTGTTTTCGGAAGCATGCGTCAATAATTCGTTAAGGAGCTTGCCGGGTTGAGATTCTAGTCCTGATAAAGCGGCGAGCGCAGCCTTGTCGCTTAAAATTTCCTTAATCGCATCGGTTCCTTCTTCAATGCCTTCCTCGCCGGCTACAGAATCGAGCCGCGCTATTTGGCTGCCGAGTTCTTCAGCTGCGGAGAGTTCGCCTGACGCTTTGAGGGCGAGCGCAAGCATGCGCACAGGAGCGAGATTTAAGTGCGGTTGGCCGAGATGCGCGCGATAGTCACGCGTCATAAACGCGTGTTGCGACAATGTATGGTGACACGAAGAGCAGGTGTACGCGCTCAATTCAGGAAAGAGCGACTTTTCATCTTTTTCGCTTAGGCTATCAATTAGCTTTAGCGAGTGCCGCGCCGCTGTGCGCTGTCCGGCGAGCCAATATTTGAGCGGAATGTAGTCGCCTTTACGCTCGGTGTAGTCTTGGTCATTGAGCCAATGCGCTGGCTGAATAATTGAATACGTGTCGACCTCGAAGCTGATGCGCGGATGCCCGGCGCCGTAAAGGCGGTGGGTGAATTGATTTTCCGCGGTTGGCTGATGACAGCTCAAGCACTTCTCGGCGCGCACTTGCGGATTTTCAAGCGCGGTCAAATTATGAGCCACGTTTCCCGTGTGCGTTGCGTTGGAGGCCGTATGAATCGGAAGCCACGCTTCAGCAGCGCCATGGCACGACTCACAACCGACACCGTCTTCAACCCGAAATTTAGGTCCGGCTTCTCCCTCAGTGTAGGTTGAATGGCACCGTAGGCACGCCGCTTCTTTGCTTGCGTCTTCGAAGCCCAGCTGCCAGGCAATCTTCTTCGATTCAGGAGAAAGCAGAACCTTCCACGCTTGCGCGTGTTTATCTTTCTTAAGCCAGGTGATGTATTCGTTTTGAAGAACGGGAGAGTTTTTACGAGGTGAAACACCGCCGTGGCAATTCGATGAGGCGCAGCTCGCCACGCCCATATACTTATGCGGACTCTCGTCGGCGGCGGCCGGAGAAAAAGAAGCGAACTGAAAAACCGCGCAAAGCGTCAAAAGACTGAATGATCGAAGCGCGGTTAGGCAAAAGGAAGATCGAAAAAATCTTGTCGGGGGCATATAAACCAGAGCCTACCTCGCAGTGGTGACGTGCAATCATAACGGAAAGGGTGAAGCGGCACACCCTAGTTATTAAGTCTCCATTGTTATTGATCAGCTTTTTAAATTGATCCACTAAAAGAGAGCGTCGTTATTTAGAACAAGGTTTTTTCGGTGGGGGAATGTCTTTGCTTCACAGCCCCGTAAAATAGTGATAACTAATGCCTCAGCAAAAATTTTTACCTTGAACAATCGAGAGCAGTGACAATTCAAGCGTTCTACAAGGAAAGACATTATTCCTTTCTTGAAAAAGCTGCGCTTTTTCGGTTATTTGATGAGGCATCAGCGTATTGCTTTGCTCCCTCCGGTCGCGTGCTCCCTAAATACGAAAATTGCAAGGTGGAAAAGCTTTTTGGACGGAGCACTAAGATGGTTGAAGAACCCTGCTCAGCGCACGGTGTTCCGAGGGTTAACGCTTAATGTCAGATCACTTCGAGATAGCAATCATCGGCGCTGGTCCGGCAGGTTTGGGTGCGGCCTGCAACGCAGCTCATCATAAGATTTCCCACGTCCTCTTCGAAAAAGCCGAAATCGCGAATACCATTTACGAATACCAGAAAGGTAAGCACGTGATGGCCGAGCCGGCCAAGTTGCCGCTGCGCTCACATGTTTCATTTGCTCCGGGGAGCCGAGAAGCGATTTTGGATTCATGGCAAAAAACTCTTCAGGAGAAGGGGGTTAACCTGGTGCGCACCGAGGTAGTTTCGGTCAAAAAAGAGGGCGACCGCTTCCAGATTAAGACGGCCAGTGGTGTATGTACCGCCTCGAAAGTGATTCTTTGCATCGGCGTGCAGGGCTCACCGCGAAAACTTGGCGTCCCTGGTGAGAATCAACCGCATGTCGCCTATACGCTCTCTGATCCCGATGAGTTCAAGGGAAAATCAATTGTAGTGGTCGGCGCCGGAGATTCGGCGATTGAAAACGTGCTTGCGCTAAGCAAACAAAACTTTGTGGCGATTATTAACCGTTCGGCGGAATTTTCGCGCGCGAAAGACGCCAACGTGCGCTTGATTAAAGCGGCAATTCAATCGGGGAAAGTGCGCTGTTTCTCGAATGCGCAAATTTCAAGTATCGATGCCAAAAGCGTGCAGATTACTACTCCGGAAGGCGAAGTAACCTGCGCCTGCGACCATCTGATTGTGCGCGCCGGCGCGATACTGCCCCGCAAATTTCTCGAAGGGATTGGGGTGGGCTTTAGCAGCGATCGTCCCGATGCCGTACCGACCATCGATAATAATTATCAGTCGACCGTGCCCGGTCTCTATCTGCTCGGGGCGCTGATTGGGTACCCGCTGATTAAGCACGCGATTAATCAGGGGCACGAAGTCATCGAACATCTGCGCGGCAATACGCTCGAGCCTGCCGATCAAGTTTTAATTGAAGAGAAGCTTAAAGATCTTCCGGGAACCGTGGCCGACAACTATACGACCATTCGCCACGCGCTGCCCTTTTTCATCGATCTTAACGAGCCTCAGTTCCGTGAAATGCTTATCGATTCAACCGTCCATCGCAAGTCAAAGGGCGATATCGTTTTCGAGTATAACGATTATACCGATTCGTTTTACAGCATCGTTGCCGGAACTGTCGCGCTTGATCTGCCGCAAGGCGGAACGGTTACGCTTGGAGTCGGGCATTTCTTTGGTGAAATGGGTTTAATTTCGGGTCGCCGCCGCACGGCGACGATACGCGCCGGATCGGATTGCCTGCTGCTGGAAACCCCGCGAAAGCAAATTCTCAAATTGATGAGTTCGGTGCCCGGCATTAAGCGGCTGCTCGATGAGGTGTTCATGTTGCGCACGCTCGAAACGAGTATTTTCCCAGATGCTGATCGTAATTTCCTCCGCGATCTGACGCACCGGGCAACGCTCAAAAATTTCAAGAAAGGTGAAAAGCTTTTTTCCGAGGGCGAAGTCGGCGACGCGCTGTATGTCATTCGAAAAGGTTCGGTCAAGATCTCGCGCCGCGATCGTCTCGGCCATGACGTCTGCTTTACCTATATTCCCGCCGGACACTTCGTCGGCGAGATGGCGCTGCTGGCAGAGAGTGACGTGCCGCGCAGCGCGACCGTGACGGCAGCCGTCGGATGTGAAACGATCGTTATTACGAAAGCGGATTTTCGCGAGTTGCTCTCTCATAACCCGAAGGTCAGAGACCGCGTGGGGCAGCTTGTGCACAAACGCCGCATCGAAAACGTTACCGAAGATACGACGCACGCCGAGGGAGCGGTGCTCGACTTCATCTTCCAGGAAGGGTTGTCGGACGCCAGCAACGTATTAGTGATCGATTCCGACCTGTGCATCGCGTGTGACAACTGCGAATCGGCCTGCGCCGGGACGCACAACGGGTACAGCCGCCTCGATCGCAAAGGGGGTAAGTTCTTTGCCGCCGTACAGGTGCCGATTTCTTGCCGCCACTGTGAAAATCCGCTATGCATGACCGATTGTCCTCCCGACGCGCTTACGAGGCTTCCGGACGGCGAAGTTGTTATCAGGGATAATTGCATCGGCTGCGGCAACTGCGTCACGAATTGTCCGTACGGAGTTATTCAACTCGTTTACGATAAGACGGCGAGCACCGGCTTTTCTCTGCTCGGCATGCTTGGCTTGAAGAAGAAAGAGAAAGGTCCTGCGAAGGCCGCTAAATGCGATATGTGCTCCGGTCTCGATGGCGGTCCCGCATGCGTGCGCGCGTGCCCGACCGGCGCTGCTATCCGCGTTAATCCTTCCGAGCTCGTGCAGCTCATGCAGCGTAAGGGAGGAATGGTATGAGCCGCGATTCGGAAACATTTCTCAATTACCGCGAAGCGATTTGGGTGTGGATTAGCGCAGCGGCGGTTATTGTGTCCGCGGTATTGTATCTGCTTCATTATCCGCTCGGCGGCAGAAATGGCGGTACCGTGTATGGAATGACGGTCGGCACGATCTGCGCTGCAGCGATGATCTTTCTAATGCTCTACGCGAAGCGAAAGCGCGCCTACCATTCGAATGCGGGAACGCTCAAAG
>CAYTAW010000116.1:0-2942 GCA_964435675.1 uncultured Bdellovibrionales bacterium | reverse complement strand
AGCGTGGCTCTCGGCGCATGTCTGGATCGGCCTTGCGTTAATCGCGCTCGTGCCGTTGCACTCGGGATTTCAGTTTGGGTTGAACGTGCATACCCTCTGCTATGTTTTTATCGTGGTGACGATTGTCACCGGCATTTGGGGCGCATTTCTCTGCGTTTCGATGCCGCCGGCGCTGCAAGCGCGGCGCGAGGGGCTGTCTGCCAAAGGGCTGCTCACGGAGATTCACGTGCTTTCGAGTGATATTGGGGTAATTGCTAAGAACAAGAGTCAGCCCTTTTTGATGTTGATAAATCAGATCGATTTTACGCCGATGAAGTCGATCTGGAGAATTGTTTTTTCGAAACGCGCGATGATCGAACCGATCGACGAAATTGCGCTCAGTAAGATGTTGCACAGCTTTGACACGGGCGAACAGGGGGACGCGCTTACGCTTATTGGTTTGGTTGAGAAAAAAATTGAATTGACCAATAAATTGTACGGCGAATTGCGCACGCTTACACTGTTGAAAATTTGGCTCTATGTGCATCTGCCATTTGCGGTGGGCGGGTTCACGCTGCTCGTGGTACATGTCTTTTCGGTGTTTTGTCTCAGGTAGGTCGCGACGCAGATGAAGATTCTACTGAGAGTTGAGCATATCAAAGCGGGACAGGTCGTCGATGCGACGACGGAGACGCTCGAGGGTGAGTCGATTAACATCGGCCGGGGCACCGGCGCGCAGGTGCGCTTGAACTCCGAGAGCGTGGCTCCGCTGCACGCGGTGTTGCGGTTGAACGAACAGGGTCTGCTGATCGAGGATCTCGGGTCTGGTATTGGCACACTGGTCAATTCACAGCGCGTAAATTCCGCGTCGTTATCCGCCGGCGACCGTGTGCAAATCGGATCCAGCGACCTGCGGGTTTTTAAGGAGGGCGATCTGTGGGGACTCGCCATTTCCGATAAGACGATTCATCAGGTCATGGATGAGCAGCAGCTCGTGCGTGAACAGATGGCTCTCCTCGATGTGCAGCAAAGATTGCCGAGTTTGCTCGCGCTCTCGCTTTCCGTCGCGATAATCGTCGGTCTCGTTTATTTCTTCCGTCCCGTGGTATTGCCCGATAAGTTTTCGTGGAGTAGCGGGCCGATGACCTCGGCGCATAAATACATCGAACACGATTGTGTTAAATGTCATTCAGAGCCGTTTCAGCCAGTAAAAGATCAAGATTGCGTCGCCTGTCATGCGGTGCCCGATCATGCTGATGAAATTAAAAATATCGCCGCGCATTCGCCGCTGGCACAAAAGCGCTGCGCGGAGTGCCATATGGAGCACAACGGCTCAAGCGGAGTCCACCTGCGTGATTCGCGGCAGTGCACGGCATGTCACGCAGATCTGAAGGGATTGAGCGACAAGACCTCGGTCGAAGCCGTTCGAAGTCTTGCGCAGCACCCTGAATTCCGCGTCGAGGATAAGGGAGGCAAGCGGCTTCCTCTCGCTGATGCGGCATTGCACGATGAGACACGCATTAAGTTAAATCACTCGGTTCATTTAAAAGATAAAATTCGCGGCCCTAACGGAAAGGTGCAGCTCCAATGCGTGGATTGTCACGCATTGAGTGACGATAAGCGCCTGATTAAGCCAATTTCATTTGAAGCAAATTGCCGCTCTTGTCATCCGCTTGAGTTTGATAGCCGCTTCCCGACTGAGCAGGTGCCGCATGGTAGTGAAGCGCGCGTGCGTGACTTCCTTTTCTCTCAGTACAGCGAACTTTTCCTTCGCCCTGAGGAGCAGCAAAAGCTCGTTGCGGCAAAGCGCATCAAGCCTGGCGATATTGTAACAGCTCAGGGATACAACAAAGCGATGCTCGAAGTGATATACAAAGAGGTGCAGGCGACGGAAGATTTGCTGTACAATAAAACGGCCTGCCAGCTCTGTCATACATTTGAAAAAGGGAATGACGCGCTCAAGGGTCCGCCGGGATATTCGGTGGTTAAGCCGGAAATTCCGGCGGTATGGTTCACCCATGCGCGCTTTAACCACAAGTCGCATCTGCATATGAAATGTCAGGATTGTCATACGGCGGCGGAGAAATCTGCCGACACCGGCGATATTCTTCTACCTGACGCGGCATCGTGCCGCGAATGTCATGCAGACCCGGGACGTATCGGAAAAATCGATTCGGATTGCGTTATGTGTCACGCGTATCACCAGGTGCAAACGCCTCATGCTGCCAAGCCGTAACATGAAGTCTTCGATCGCGGCACGAGTCGGACTGTACTTAATTTCGGTTTTTGCGAGCGTTCACTTGTCGGCAGCGGAGGACAGAAAAATGGACCAAGAGAAACACCAGAGCCTGTATGATTACTCAGTAACGGATCTGCAGGGCGAAACGGTGGAGTTAAAGGAATTCAAAGGCAAGGTTTCTCTTGTCGTTAATACCGCTTCAGAGTGCGGCTTTACCTCGCAGTACAAAGATCTCGAGGAAGTATATTTAGCGTTGAAAGATCGCGGATTTGTGGTGCTCGGTTTCCCGAGTAACGACTTTGGCGCCCAGGAGCCGGGGAGCGATCAGGAGATTAAGAAGTTTTGTGAATTAAAATACAAAACCACTTTCCCTATTTTTTCGAAGGCGCCGGTCAGCGGGGAGAGGAAACAGCCGGTATACCAGTTCTTGACGGAGGGATCCGGAGAAGAATATCGCGGCGATCCGGGATGGAATTTCGTAAAATTCTTGGTCGATCGCAACGGACAGGTGGTCGGACGTTTTTCGTCAATGCGCTCGCCAACCGGCAAGGCAGTCCTTCGCGCCATCGAAGAACAGCTCGCGAAATAAAATCGAGTGACTCTCCCCATAGTCGTTTATTCGCAAACGTGGTTTGAAGGTGTTTGATTAATTGTAATAGATAAGGCCATTTGTTACGGTGCTATGCGTAACTCTGGTACGCGATTGTTTGAAATTTCTATAACC
>CAYTAW010000115.1:2123-9492 GCA_964435675.1 uncultured Bdellovibrionales bacterium | reverse complement strand
GTAGGAAGGTGTAGGAAGAGGTAGTTGTGCACAAGGTTTTTTTGAGCCGAAAAAGGTGCGTCGGGTCACTCACCGCTCTCTTGTCGTGCGCATTTCTGTATAACCCTTATTCCGCCTCAGCTCAATCAAGTTCCAATATCCAAGCGTGTCTTCCAGACCAGTATGTCGTCTCGGTATCGTCCGTAAGCGCCGTTCGAAAAAAAGTCGAGAGTGATTTTCGCTCGGCCAATCCCCGCCTCTCTGTCTTCCGTTTCGGAAAACGCATTTCCATCTTTCGTGATCCTCTGCGACCGAGACTAACGGCAGATTTGGTGGTCGACGATCAAAAAATTGCAAGTAAAGCGTGCTTTGTTCTTCGCAAGCAGCAGCGCGCCCGTTTGCGCTTCGCACGTACAAAGAAGGTTGCTCCGCTTGTTCGCCGCGCCTCATGCAGCTGCAATGCGGTCATTACTACGACCAGGACTCCGAACGATCCAAGTTATAATCAGCTCTGGGGGATGACCATCATTAAGGCTCCTACAGCCTGGGATGTTCAGACCGAGGCGCCGAATGTCGTCGTTGCTTCGATCGATACCGGCGTTGATTTTAATCATCCGGATTTAGCGGCCAACATGTGGAAGAATACCGGAGAAATCGCCGGGAACGGACGGGATGATGACGGTAATGGCTACATCGATGATTATAACGGCTACAACGCGGTATCCTCGGGGGATCCGATAGATAACGTCAATCACGGAACGCACACTTCGGGAACGATGGCTGCGCGCGGTAACAATTCTGTCGGCGTCGTCGGTGTAACGTGGGCGACAAAGATTATGGCCGTGAAGATTATGGGGACTAACGGCGGAACATTGGGTGACGCTATTGAGGGTATCGATTATGTGACCACCATGAAGAACCGCGGCGTTAAAATTGTCGCAAGCAATAATTCATGGGGTGCGCCAGGAAGTTATCCAACGATTAAGGACGCTATCGTGCGCGCGCAAACGGCGGGAATTATCTTTGTCGCGTCGGCAGGCAATGATGGCCTCAATAACGACACGACCACGTATACTCCCGTTTGCGAAAATGCAGGCAATATCGTCGGCGTGGCTGCGGTAGGCTCGACAGGGAGCTTGGCCAGTTTTTCGAACTACGGGCCGGGATGCGTCGATGTAGCAGCGCCGGGAGTTAACATCTACAGCACGATTCCAGGAAATCAATATTTCCTATATAGCGGTACCTCAATGGCAGCGCCGCACGTGACCGGATTATTAACGCTCATGGCGGGTAGAAATCCCTCGATGTCATGGAGTTCTTTGCGCCAGGCGCTGTTTAGTAGCTCGGTCAAAACCACGGCATTGCAGGGGAAAGTGGGCTACGGATTGATCGACGCAAGCGCTGCGGTTATTTCTGTTGGTGGCGGACCTACTTCAACGCCAACCAAGACACCTGTTCCAACGTCGACGCCCACCCTGGTTTCGACAAAGACGCCGACTCCAAAGCCGACTACACCACCTACGGCAACGCCGGTATTCACGGCGACCAAAACGAAGACGCCCACGCCTACGTCGACTCCGGTAGTTGTACATACGCCGACCCGGACACCGACGCGCACGCCAACGAATACGCCGGTCGCGACATCAACGCCGACGCGCGTTGCGACCGCAACGGCTACGGCGACTCCGGGGGTGCTTGATCCCGCGTGCATGGCGGACGGACAAAGAACGATATTCACTGATACGTTCAATCGCAATTCAAGCTCAAGTCTGCTCTACTTCAATCAAGCGTCTTCGCGACCGGATCCGGCGAATACCTGGTTAGTACCCAGCAACGATCTAGTATCGGGTGTAGCGCTTAATCAGTTCTTAATAATGACCGATCCATCGACCACTCCTCGCGTAACGTCGCCGAAATTCTCCCCGAACACGGTTCCGTTCGAGCTGAGTAAGTCGGTTCAGCAGATTGACATAGCGATCCCGATGAAATCGGCCGCGGGTAACGGACGTCGCGTCGGTTTCTTTGCGAATCTCTATTTGGAACCGTCGTTACCTGACGCGCTGAGCGCAGAAGTTAATTGCCAGAATCCGCTGGCGGTCAATGGCTGTGTATTCAGCCTATACAACAGGCTGTACGGGACACGGCAGTCGATACCGATTACTCTATCAGACGTCGTCCAAGACGGCATGTGGCGCGCGCGCTTGATTCTTTCCATTGACGGATTGAAGACAACGGCGTGTCTGCGGGATGAACGCGGCGCGTGGACAAATCTCTCGGTGAACAAGCCGTTCGGTGGTAGCCTTACCTACTCAATAGCGCTGCTCAATTCCGACACGCTCTACGTAGATAACTTCATTTTGAATGGCGATCCGGTCAGCCATGATCCGACTCCTACCCCGACCGCGACCAGGACGCCAACGGCAACGAATACTGCGACAGCAACCGCAACGCGAACTGCAACGCCCACAAGAACTCCGACTTCGACGTTTACGCCGTCTCCAACCAACACCAGAACTCCGACACCAACGAGTACGCCGACGGGAACCCGCACTCCGCTGCCAACTTCGACGCCGACTTTTACGGCGACTTATACGCCGACCAAAACGAGTACGCCGACCAAAACGAGTACGCCGACTAATACGGCGACGCGTACACCCACAAATACCCCAGTAAATACGGCTACGAACACGCCGACTAATACACCGACGTCGACTTACACGCCTCGGCCGACCTCAACTGCCACTGCAACGAGAACGCCGCTGCCGACTAATACGTTCACCCCAACGTATACGCCAACATCCACTTCTACGAGCACGGCTACTCCAACTTCAACAAATACGCCGGTACCGCCTTCACCGACACCGACCGCAACGCTTGAGGTGCGATCAATCATTGTAATCGCTGGACAATTCAAGTTCGTTAAGGGCGCCTTTGCTCCAGGCGAAGCAACCGCGGCAAGGAAGGCGCTCAAGAAAGCAAAAGTGCGCATCAGCGCCGCTGGCGGATTTTCGCGCGTCCTGAACGTGAGCGGCAAGCGCAATAGTTTTGCCGCTGCGCTTCCATTGATCACGGGGCGCTACATGGTAACACCGATTCTTCCGCCCGTCTTAAAGGCGAGCTTCAAAGCATCGTGGAAGGGACGCTCTACCCGAAGCTTTCACGGAACGCAGGATCAGTTCCGTTATACGATCCTGCTCGTGAAGAAAAAGATTAAATCAGGAGAAGCGCCGGCGTCCCCGATACCTGCTCCGCCGCAGTCGACCACGCCTTCGCAGCCGAAGCCTCCGGGCAAAAAGACTCCGATTTTATTTTAAGTGTTTACCTTGAGAAACTGTTCCCATTTCGATTGATCGAACCCGACTATTCCGTCGTTTGCGCTTAACAGAAATGGTCTCTTAATCAACTTTCCGTGGTTGCTGAGCAGGCGTAGCGCATCATCCGCGCTCATCGAGGGCAGTTTCTCGCTCATTTTCATCGCTCGATAGAGTTCGCCAGAGGTATTGAATAACTTTTTTATCTCTCCCTGCTGCGCTTCAAGCATTCTCTTCAGCTCGCTTTTTCCCGGAGGCTGCTCGACGATGTTTATTTTTTCCGTATCGACGCCTTTTTTATCAAGGAAGGCGATTGCCTTCCTGCAGGTGCCGCATTGTGGATAATGGTAAAGCGTTACTTTCATTGGGATCTCCGCACTAGTCGCATATAGAGATATATTGTTTAGGAGATGATTTCAATTGTGGCGAGTGAGCGCGGTATGTGGCGATGAAATGCCTTAGTTTCATCTAAACGGCTTTTTCAAGATACAAGAACCAAGATGGAATGAATTAACGCTTGAAATGCTCGGATATAAGAGTAAGACTCCTTCCAATGGATTCCTCTAATTCACAGACACTTGAAGCACCCGGAGCAGGGCTTCCTCGCGGCGAACTGCTCGCCGCGCGTTTTTTCTTTTCATTTTTTTGCCGCACCTCTGCTCCCAATATTGCGGTATTTTCCAGGGGGGAAATGGATCTCATTTCGGCGATCTATGGAGGGATCGATGAAGAGCGGAGAAAGGTTCGAGTATTGATTCCACGATTAAGAGGAATTGAGGACAGTAGCCGGAATTGGTCACTCGGCATGACCGCCAATCACCTGGTGATTACCACATCAGCCATGATCGATATCGCTGAGGTGCTCTATTCGGGGCGGGCATATCCTCGAGCCGTTATGATTGAAGACGTGAAGCCGGATTCGCACTTCTCGACTGATGTTCTAGGCAGACTGCAAAATGCTGTTCACCGTTTGTGCGCTCTTGTTCAGTCAGGAAAAGATTTCAAGACGGTGATGACACATCGCCATCCGTGGTTTGGGCCGTTCAATTCGAAGCAGTGGCTGTACCTCGCCGCCTATCATTTGCGCATTCACCGGCGGCAGATGGATGAGATAGTGACCCGATTGGCGCATAAATATTAGCAGAAACGGCAAAAGAGCCGTGAGATCCAATCGGTACGATCCGTTGCCCCCTACAATGACGCGGTATGCCGTTAAATCGATCGGAAAAGATTCGTCGTTCGATTCATTTTGAGGTGATAATGATTGAATAGGACTCATTCAGTAAAAACTCCGTCGAGGCATTGCATCAGGCGCTTGCGCTGAGCGACCCATTCGACGGATCGAGGAAGTTCGCTCCTACGTCATTTACTTTGTGGCACGCCGAAAAATCGATTTTTCCCCGCGGACCAAGAGACCCCACGACGCCAGGCGCTTGGTACGCCGAGGTCTAAAAAAGCACATTGAGGCACAGATCCCCCCCCCTGATATGATGGAAATTTCAACGCCAGGTATACCCATCGCGCCAATAAATAGTATGAGGAATTCCGTTTTCGCCGAGTTCGTACCCATGAAAGTTTCCAACGCGAGTCAATCCATCGAATGTAGTGTCCGGCAGACGTTCCTCAAACACTTTGCCAATTGGCTTTAGTCCCCCGTGTTGTTTAAATGCCGAACACGCGAAAAGAATTCCTCTGCTCGGGGCGCTCATGTAGCGTCCCCATGATGCAATCAATTCACCATCATCGATTCCCAGGTATTGCTCGCGCAGTGACTCAGCCTCACTGGCAGTCGCTGGCAGTACATGGCGCACACCGCTTCCCTGCATAGAGTAGCCGTCGCTGTGCGCCGCGATCATCAGCAGGTCGATCGTGCGTGGATTGTTGATCGAGCCTCCATAGCGCGGATCTTCGCAGATGCGCCGCATCATTTCGCCGATTTCTTCTGCGTGCGCAAACTCTGCGATAAATAGTTTAGCTTTGCTACCAACCTCATGAAGTAAGCGGTAGTAGTGTCGTCCCGAAAAGGTATTCAACGGATCGGTTTGCCCGGAGATAAAAAGAGCGATCGGCTGATTTTCGAGCGCGGGTGCCGTTAGATTGGCTATATTGCGTTCAAGTAATGTGGTGTCAAGTTCGCCCAGATGCAGTCGGGTATAACGGTTGACCCAGCGCAGGTTAAAGTATTCTCGATTCTGTTCAAATAGCCTGCGGATGTGTTGATCGTGCTCAAACTTCAAAAAGTTCTCGCCGTGATCTTTGATTATATGCCCCGCTGCATTTTGATAGCGCTCGGCAAATCGTAAGCCGGTATCGTTCCAATGTTCAATCGGCAGTGAGGCAAAAAATCTGCCGGCGCCTATATTGGTTGCGTCGCGAGCACGCTGGATAAAGTCGTAATGCGCACGCTCGGCTTGGTGAAGCTTATCGAGGTGCCGCTCAGCCAACCCCCAATAGGCGTGTCCGTATTCAGAGAGCAGCTCTTCCTGGCGGGCGCGATTCTCGATCAATAGCGCCGGACCGCGAAAGTTCAGCGCACGATCGGCAAATATTCCAGAGGCAGCGATAAGCCGAGATGCAAAAGAGTGTTCCTCGGCGGCGAGCTTATGCAGGGAATCAACGGTTGCTGCAATCGAACTTTTAGCGTATCGAGCGGCGTCAAAAACGAGTGGTAACCGCTCTTCCAAATCTTGGATGTGCAGCTTCGACAAAATTTCCGGAAGCTTACCGGGGTTCGTTTGGGCCAGCGCAATTATCTCACTGGAGTGGCGTTCGAGCAGCTCGGCGTAAAGATGCTCGACGCTGGCGATGAACGCGTCAGGGCGTCCACTCTGCTCGCAAATTTCACGAAGCTCTTCAATAACGCTCTTATGACGGATAGCGCACTCGAGTGCCTTTTCGCCTTCGCGTGCGAGGAGGCCAAGACCGGAATATCCCAGGCATTGAAAAAGCCCTTCTAACTGATCGTTCCATCCTGCTGGATAGATCTCTTGGAGTCTTGTAAACACCGGCAAACAGCAGACGCCAAAATGTTCGCGAATCTCCAAAAGCTTCGCGGCGTGATCAGGAATCCATTCGGCAGGGCTTACTGAAAATGTAGCGGCAGCAGTCGTTTTTCCTTGGGCGAGCAGCCCTGCAATGTACGGCTCGAAACGAAGATACTCCGTGAACACAAAGTGCCCGAACCCAGCAATCAGGCCAGCGCTAATTTCTCCGAATCGCGCTACGAGATTGCTCAGTCGGTCAATGTTAACGTCGATAAACTCTCTGGTGAGAGATCCGATCGGCCGAATCTTTGCGCGTTCGCCATACTCCGCGAGAGTCAGGAGCAGCTGCTGATGATTAGGAGGGAGGTCGAGATACTCGAATTTATACGCAGTCCAGATGTCCTTGGAATTGACGGGGTACTGATTCATGAGGGCCATGAGGGCTTTCCGTTCAGTCGCAGAAATGGGGGCGCGGAGGAGCGGACTCCCCAGACCCTCAGCTCCTGTCCTAGTCTGTTCAATCATTTCGCAGCGCCGCGGAGAGGATTCAGGAATAGGAGGCCGCCCGGACTGGTTTCGAAGTGTTCGGGATGGTTTGTGTAAATCGAGTGAGAGGGGAGGGTTTCGAAGACTTTACGCGCGTGGCTGTTGCGAATATCGCGGAAGGTTTGTCGGAGTTGATCTGCGGCGCCTTGTTCGCGTACCCATTGGACAACAGATCTCCGCTTTTGAACGATATCGAGCAGCGGCATAAGACGTCCATCTGAAGAATCACCGGTGCTTTCAAACCAGTCGGCATCGAGGAACGTTTTGAATGGCGCCGGAAGTTTTGCAACTTCGTTATCGATGGCCTCTCGGAATTCCCTCCAAATACTTTGCAAGCCCTGATTCTGCGAGGCCAGCGCGCCTCCTATCAGGTGAAAGGAGGCGATGTCATCGATAAAGTGAGGGAATGTCTCTGTGAGCAGCTGGTTAAGATTGATCCGCATTGAACGCAGCTCGGTGCGGATAGGGTTGGTTTTATCGGGACGATCGAAAAGCGGGTGTACCGCGTCAGAGTGAGTATGAGCGAATCCTTTGCTCATTAGTTTACTG
>CAYTAW010000115.1:0-2113 GCA_964435675.1 uncultured Bdellovibrionales bacterium | reverse complement strand
CGGCCTGGCGGACTAATAGTCGGCGGGCCGGCGAATTGCTGCGCGAACAGTAAATACCGGACATCGGCGCCGAGTTTCGTGCCGAGTGAAATATGCAGCGCGAGATCTTCCGTGTGTGGCTTGAAAAAACCAAGTTCGCGCAGCATGAGCAATGATGCGATATGCGAATGATAGGAAACTGCGGGGAGAAAAGCAGCTTCCACCATTGCACGATACTCCGGTCGGCGCGGTGAGGGAATTCCGAACGCGCGCAGCGCCTGCTTCCAGGGAACCGATTCAGCTCGTCGTTCAACGGCGAAAGGGCACTGAATCTCGATGCCAATCGTGGGCAGCACGCTTCGAAAATGGGTTTCGACGCTCTCGAGGCTCTCAAGCATATCCTTTCTGCCGCTGTACAGGAGCAGTTTGCGCGCGCTGTTTGCGCCGTGACTTAGGGGTTCATATGTAACCGTAGAAATGCGCGGAGTGCGCGGGAGAACGACTTCTGCAAGCTCGACGTAAACGGAACCGTCGGTTATCGGAAATTCCGTAATGGGAGGCGGCGTAGTCTTGAATTTTGCGGCGTATGCCCAGCGCGCTTCAAAGAACAGCAGCTGTTCATCCTGTAGCTGAGAATCGCGTTCGAGCCGGCAGTTTGCGTGCTCCACCATATACTGAGCAAAGAGAGATTGATCGAATATCTGTTGACTGAAGCGCTGCGCTGGTTTGCTGATAAGCTCTCGCCTGGTATACGAGAACGGCGCATAGGCGAACTCAATCCATTTCTGATTCTCCTGTCCCCGCTCGGTGTGCGGCTTCTCGTCCACCTTTATATCAAAATTCGTCTTTTCAAGCGCACGTACTGCGGAGATAAACAGTAGCTGATCGATGCGATTGTCAAGGTGGAAGTCGTCTGGAAGCGGTTTGTGCATTCCGGTGGCCCACGGTACGAGACTTTTGGTAATTAATCCTTCGCGCTGATGAAGATCTTCCTCTGAAATCTCAAGCAAGCTCGGATCGGTAAGCATAAATCCCTGGTCAAGCAGCGAGCACAGTGGTTCAGTCGCCGAGCAATCTTCTGCGGAAAGTGCGTCGTCGAGATACCCATAGTGCTGCGCAAGTGAAATCCCCAATTCGGGATCACTGCGCCATAGTGAAGCGAGTGATCCGGGTGTAATCAAGAGCCCGAGCGCGACAGGGGGGTGAGCAATGACCGTTTCCCTGCCCCATGAAAGAATCAGCGGGAGAACAAGTGCCGCATTCTGGGAATAGCAAAGACCAAGCCGAGTGCCGCTGGACATATCCTCACTTGCCAATACTGGCGCAAGATCCGGATAGCGGAAGCAGATAACCTTTGTCGCAAGCTCGGCAATTACTAATTGATCGCTGCGAGCGAGATCAACTAAAGCATTCTTGAGATCTTCGTTTTGGGGAAGCGCTAGGCTGGCGAGCGTTTTTAAAAGTGCCTGCGTGCCGGGTATTTTCGCCCGCAGCGCTGCGACGAGCGTTGCTTGCATTTCGGGAGTTTCGAGATTTTTCTTCAGATAGTCATGACCAATCGCGAAAAAACCCGAGCTTCCGGACTGGAAAAATTCGATCGCCGTTTCATTGGATAGGCCTTTGTAAAGGCGCCGAAATAGATTGAGTTCGGGGTCGACCACCGCGACGCGGTTTGCGAGCGTCAGACGAAAAGCGCTTTGTGAGTCATCTGAGGGTAGGGAAGGTTCACGGGCAACATCTGGACCTGGCATATTACTACTGCGTTACTACCGTTACGATTATTCGTGATCCCCTTCGCTAGCGCGTGTCCGTACTCGAACCGCCATCTGCTGCTTATTTCGCGAGGCAGATATGGCGGTAGCATCATCGATAATTCCCCTCTGAAAGAGTTGATAAATATAGCCGTCGTAGTGCTGCATGCCGTCCCGCTTTCCGGTTTCGAGCATGCCGTCAATTTTGTGGGTTTCACTTCTGCGAATAACGTTTCCGATAGCTGGATTGTTAAGCATCAACTCGTAGGCAAGCACCCGTCCTTTTCCGTCTTTGCGCTGAATCAGATCTTGAGACATCACGCCGAGCAGGCACTGACTCATCATTACTCTAACTAACTCCTGTTCGCCTCCTGGGAATACCT
>CAYTAW010000114.1:0-9529 GCA_964435675.1 uncultured Bdellovibrionales bacterium | reverse complement strand
CGCCGCCCTGTATGGAGACAATTTCGTCGTCGGACGATTACTGGGGCCCGCGGCACTCGGCATTTATTCGCGCGCGTAACAATTAATGACCCAGCCATCAACCTATGTCGGACAGATGGCCGACCGCGTGCTGTTTCCCGCTCTTTCTAATCGGCAAAGCGATCTAAAAACGATGCAGCGCGCTACGCTCATTCTAATCGAGGTGCTCGCGCTCGTTTCCATGCCGATTAGCATAGTGATGATATTCGCCGCGCCCGAAATAGTTGGCTTTTTGCTTGGCGAAAATTGGGGCGACGCCGTATCCGTGCTCCGAATCCTTGCCTATGGCGTTTTTTTCCGCGCCGGATATAAGTGCGGCGATACGATCGCGCGCTCAGTCGGCGAAGTATACCGGCATGCGTCGATTCAAGGACTGTATTCGATATTCGTCGTAGCCGGCGCGCTTTTGGGTTCGCGCTGGGGTACCGAGGGAGTCGCTGCGGGTGTACTGGTCGCCGTCGCCGTCAATTATTTTGCCATGTCGCAACTCGCGCTGCGCTTAATGAAGCTTTCATGGAAAACATTTCTTCAAGCTCATCTGAGCGGAGTGTGGATAGCGATATGGATTGGCGTTTTTTGCGCTCTCACACTTCCAATAATCAGAGATATAACTTCGTACTCAATGATGCGCTTATGTATAATCTCCGTAATCTCTGCAGTGAGCGCGCTGCTCAGTTGGATCTGTATGCCTAAATTTATGCAGGGTCCGCTCGTGGAATATTTGGCGAAACATTTTTCTGATCGCCTGTGCAGCGGAAAACTAAAAATAATTTCGAAAATTCTTTTCCGCGTTGAATAAAAAAGTTAGCGCTAATCTAAACGCAGCATGTTGTACGTGATACAGGTGTCTGAGTAACTCAGCAGCAGCGTTGCAATCGTCGTGGCTACAAAATGAAATTTGCATATGAAAAATAGGTGAGATAACGGCATGGTTAAATTGCAAAAGATTCGTTCTGTGCCGGCGTTATGGATGGTCTCGGGAATTTCCAAATCATCTTATCGCGTATCACAGCCGATCTTCGATAGCACCAATCAGCTTGCGCTGTAGACAGACCAGCCACTCTTGAGAACGCCGGCACACGACCTGCGAAACGGAATTCGGTTGATTAGCGAATCAAGGAGACCAAAGCACGAAAGGGAAGTATCAAAGATTGCACATCCTCATACAAACGCGCTGTAGGCGCTTGGCTGAGCAATAAAAAGGGCAAAAAAAGCGTCCGCGTTCCCGCTGCAGTTTAAAAAATACCAATGGCGAAGCTTATCTTGAACTCTAAGCGTAGCTCGAGGAGCTCTCCATAAAAGTCGAGAATCCGCCGTAACTATTTCTTCGAGGGGTAAGCGATATATACGGCACGAACTACCGAATATTTTCGCCAACTTTTTCCGGATCGCCAGAGGCAAGCCGTGACCGAAGACTCGATAGCCGGAGTAGATCAATCCGGCACCTTCGGTCGCGGCGACGCTCCATCCGCCGCTTCTAAAGGTATTCATCCAGAATCCCTTACTGAAATAGTATAGTTCGCTGATTACCGTCCCGCGAACACCGTGACAAGTCGGCAAGGCGGCGCGGCGCAGCTGTTCTACAATTCCCCGCGCTGGCGCGCCGGAATTCTCGTGCTCGGGCAGCTTTTCCCCCTTTTCTGCTCCGGATTCACCCCGAAATTTGTTTAGCGCCATCTGGAATCGCTGCACGTAAAAAGTTCCCGTGGTGATGAAGCGCCAGAGCGTGGTCGGCATAACGTGCACAGCGACCCCACCGGGACGTAGCACGCGGCGCATTTCAACCATGAACTCATCTATATGCGGGATATGCTCAAGAACATTCGAGCTGAAAATGACATCGACGCTCTGATCGGGGAGCGGAATATGGTGGCCATCGTAATCTATAACGTTCCATTCTTGGAGCGTGGAGTAGCGGGATTGGGCAATATCGATCGCCGTCACTTTGTAGCCGCGGTCGGCGAGCTGTTTTGCCTGCCAACCGGCGCCTGCGCCGATTTCCAGAATCGTCGCGCCCGCCGGGAAAAGACGCAGTACGCGTTCCAATTCGAACTCACGCACAATTTTCCGGTGATCAGCCTTAAAGTTTTGCTCCGCCGCACTAACTGCCGCCGTTGTACTCATTCTAAGCCACCTCATCAATGCTACTGATTCCCCACCTCGTGGTAGAGATCATGATAATGCCTAACTACACTCGATAAGTCATATTCTTGGCAAATTTTTTGGCGTCCATTCGTTCCAAGCTTTTTTCGCTCGTCGGAAGACAGCGCAACGAGCGACAATATCCCATCCGCCAACGCCTTCACATCTCGCGCCGGGACGACTATCCCGGCGCCACGTACCAGCTCAGCGCTCATTCCCACGTCTGTCACGACGCATGGCACTCCGCACGCGAGCGCCTCAGCGACCACATTAGGAAATCCCTCGGTCACCGACGAGGAACAGAAGACATCAAGCGCCGGAAGAATTTTACCCAAGTCATCCTGCGCGCCTAACAAATAAACGTTACTGCCGAGCTTAAGCTGATCCATAAGATCAGCCATTTCCAAATTATTCTGGTCGACGCCCCTCCCCATCAAGAGCGCCGCCACGTTCGGCCTGCTATCAACCACGAGTCGCATTGCGCGCAAGAAACCAGGATAATCCTTAGCCTGATTATACCGTCCGGCGATTCCTACTAAAGTATAATCATCGGGAATATTATATTTTCCCTTAATAATTGCGGCACACGACTCCTGAGGCTGAAAGCGCTCGAGTTGAAAACCATTCGGAATATAGCGGCAATCTTTGCAGACATAGCCGGCTTCTTTATGCTGAACAATACTGATGCGGCTGTTAAAAGTAATCACATCGGCAAATCGAGAAAGCAGCGCCGAGAGTCTAATCACCAGCGCGGTAGAAAATCCGCGCAGCCATCCGCTGTCGAGGGAACCGCGAATCCCCCAGATTATCGGAATCTTTTTTGCCATTCCCGCCATGGCGCAGACCACGGCGCAATTTGCGTGATAGAGCCAGCTATGAATTATATCGGGGGACTCATCAGAGATAATCCGGCGTAGCCGGACTAGCGCTTGCAAACTCGGCCGCGCCGGCGCCATGCCAAGGCAATATACCTTAACCCCAAGGCGCTCGAAGTCGTCAGCAAGCGGCATGCGTTCACGCAAACTGATAATCACATGGTTGAAATTGTTGGAATCCAGCCCCTGTATCAGGCGCAGCAGCATCTGCTGCGCGCCATCCTTGTCGAGACTGGTGATGCCATGAAGAATTTTCATACGGCGTGCGTCTCGACAGGCTGGTCGGAGCGTCCGAACACCACACCGGCGGCAGCGAGATATTTTCGCGAAGCGCTCTCGGCACCGAACCGCCGCCTAGTAAACTCTGCCACGTCGTCCCGGCGCGGAGCGTCAAGCGCGTCGCGAATGGCCTGCGCTAGCCGAGCGGTATCATTAACCGGAACGAGCGCGCCATACTCGCCGTTCTTCAAGCAGTCGGCCGATCCACCAGGACAGTCGGTCGATATCACCGGCGTTCCGAGTGCCATCGCCTGAATCAACACATTCGGCATACCCTCGCAGTTGGAGGAGAGAACAAATACTCGCGCGCGTCCCATGTAAGAAAATGGATTGAGCGTGAAGCCAGCAAATGAGACATCTTCGGCTACGCCAAGCTCCCCCGCCAGCGCCTTGAGTTCCTCAAGCAGAGCGCCCTGTCCCAAAATCATCAAGCGGCACTCCTTCGTTTTACGCACCTCGGAGAATGCGCGGATCAAAAGCGCAAAATTTTTCTGGGGGTGCAATCTTCCAACGCCTAGAATCACTGGTGGCTGTCCCGGTGCGAACCATGGGTGCCCGGGCTCTTCCGCCGCCTGCGCGACGAAATTTATCGGGACTACCGGCGTATCCAATACCTTGAGATTCTTCCGGAGCGCGGGATTGATTTGCAGCAATTGCTCCGAAACAGTCGATGAAACCGCGATGATCACATGGGCATATCGATAGAGATGTCCCGCAAGCACATGCGAGATATAGCGCGAAAGCGTGCGCTTCTGTTCTGAAAGTGGCGTATTTGATTCGCGAATGACGATCTTTACTTTCTTCTTGAGGCCGATTGACGCAATCAACAGCGCTAAATTGGAATGAACGATAGTGGAATAAACGACGTCAGGTTTTTTTTCTAACAAATAGCGGCGCAACGAGATAATAGCCCGAGCCATGCGCGGAGCGCCGAGATCTACTACCGGAAACCGAGAATCAACCAGCGCGGTTAAATGCCCCTTTTTTTCGGCGCAAATGATTTCAACTGAACAGCCCATCTGCTGTATCGTTTGCGCGAAAAGAATCATGGCGCGCTCAGCGCCTCCGCCATTTAAAGAGGGTAAAAAGATTGCAATGCGCGGCGCTGTTTCCATGTCTTTGAACAATTCCTGATAGTTACCACCGAATTAGAATAACCCGGCTTTTCTCTTTAATCAAAGATCCTGAAATCACAGGCCTTTTTCTCAAGGGGCGAGGCTGAGCCCGATTTTAAACGGGTTACGGAATTACCGCCAGCGACCTGAAGCAAGGCTATTTTAACCATCTTGTTGATCGTATCGTATCTCAGCCGTACTGAAACTTGTTGTATCCATGCTCAACGACAAACAGGTAGCGCCTCCATCACTATCCGAAATCACTGCAGCGGCTATTTCCGGTACGCTTCCCGGCGCCCCCTACATGCGCGATCAAATCGTTCCCGATTCGATCCACGTTGCCGAAGTCAGCAAAGAAAGCCTTACCCGGCTATTCGATAGAATCGACCTTCCGTTGAGCCGAGAATGCATCGAGGAATTATTTCGTGCGGTTAGTCGCAAAAGTTCGGCGCTTCAAACCGCGCTCCTTTTCGAGGAACAGACGCCAGGTGCACTGACACGCATCCGCGATCGTCAAATTCATACTTTCGGCAACGGGCAGTATCGGATTGAGAGAGCGATCGATCTCTGCCCCCTTTCATCCCAATTTCATTTCCTTGTTCTCTCATTGCAATCATCGCCGGAAAAAGACAAGCTTCCGTCACTTACCGTCAGCATCAATCACGAGCAGATGGGCCTTGATTATTTTAAGGTTGCCTGGGAGGCGGCACGCGACGTGGCGCAAATACTCGATATTCCCACGCCACCGAACACGTTCCCGATAACGCTGCTGCCGGGCGAAAATAATTTAGTGGGCACACCCACGCTGAAGGCCGATTCCACCAATGGAAGCACTATGTCGTTTGTAAGACGCCAAGACCTCGACGAAGAAAATCTACCGTTTGCCGAACCAACACCGTCTCAGCTCAACAGCCGCCGCTCGTATGGCGTGCTTATCGTTAATACGAGCACTGACGCGGCGATCGATTTGGCCATGCACTTGGGAGAACCGCTCGCTCACGCAAATCTCCGGCAAGAATCTCTCGTCGAAAAAGCATGTCAAACTGTTCGTAATGGCGGCGCGCTCGACTATGAGATGTGGGAGCTGCGCCACATCTCTCCCGTTTACACTCTGAGCGTCGATCACTATGTGGAGCTCGGCTCCGCGCAGTCAGAGGAATCGGGAACGATTCCTGAACGGTCTGAAGAAATGCCGGCTATTACCATTCGCCGCGGCACAGCGGGAGTAGATGCCATAACTCTGGAGCTATTCCTCGACACACCTTTAGAAGAGAGCGAAATCGACGGTGAACAGCTTGCCGCAGATAGTGAAGAGCCGGCGGTAACGTTATTCGCCAGACTCAGCTGGGGCGACGAAATCACCACAGAAGAAGGTTGGGATATGGTCGTTCCAGTTGTCCAGGCGCATTATGATCCCCATTTCAATCCCGCCGAGATCCCTACCGATGGGCACGACGACGATATTGTGTACATTTTCGGCCCCATAGAAATCCACATGACTCCGTTAATCGACCGCTTCATCCAATCATAGTTAAATGAGGAATCCGAGGCGCTGCGGCGTATATCGCGCATCGTTAAAGATTAATTTCGGGTCGACCCCCATCCACTGAAAAATTTCGGAAAAAATATCGCGAAAATCCACCTTGGTAGGCAACGCGTCGATATCCTGATCCCTCAACTCCGAAGCGCTCGGAGAAACCCCGTATACGCCACCGCGTACCGCGCCGCCAAAAACGAGCGAGTGGCTACCGCGCCCGTGATCGGTGCCGACGCTCGGATCTCCGGCGCGCCCGTTCTGATAAACGCTCCGACCGAACTCAGAATAACTAACGACGACCGTTTCATTGAGCGCGCCCGCCGCGATGAGATCTTGGTAAAACACCGCAAAATTCAGCGCAAGATCCGCGAGCAGCGAAGGAAGATTGCCGTCGCTTCCACTGGGATTTGCTTGATCGCTGTGCGTATCAAATCCCGCCTGTCCCGCGAGAATCAGCAAATCTTTACCTTGGAGCTGAAGCGCCGGGCGCGACGCTTTCGCCCTAATAATCTTGGCTGCATCCTTCAAACTGCGCCCGATTGAGCTCTCGGTATAATCTCCCGCGCTGTTCTGCCCGACCGATTGCGCGGAAATTTCCGACTGCACTTGCGCTACGCTGCGGCGAACCTGTGAAACGGCTTCCGAAAACAATACCTCGCGGTCATTTGCGTTTCCCGCGAGGGCGCTTAGCGTTTGCGCCACCTCTTGCGCATAGGCGTTATCCACGTCACGCTCCCAGCCCAGCGGCGGCAAATCGAACTGATCAACATTGCTGATAATCATCGGCGCCTTCTTGCGAGTGTTAGTATCGGATGAATTCTCGCTCATCAGCGCCCAATACTGAAACGAATCCCAATTCAAAAGATCCATCAACCGCGCGAGAAAGCCGACCATATCATTATTGCCGGTTCGTTCGGCCGCACCAAGGCTCATCAATACCTGACACGTGTCATGGCTGCGCCCGGGATCGCCCGGAATGCCGTAGCTCTCGATTAGCGCGCATCTTGCTGCAGCGCGTGAAAAAAGCGGGGCGAAGGCCGGATGCAGACCGAGTTTATTCGCACGTCCCGACTGCCCCGGCAGCTCGAGCACCGAATTGCGCGCAATACTGAGGTCGGGCCGCAAGGTCGACGCCAACAAGTCGGAAAGCACTCCAGACAAATAGGGATACGCGTATAGTCCGTCCAGCCCGCCGTACAAATTTACGAAGACAAGATTCTTTCCGGCGCCGTTCGCGCGAACAGGGGATTGGCCGAGAACGAGGCGTGGCGCCGCCGCCAGATTAAAAAGCGATGCCCCGGCAAGCTGTAGGAAGGAGCGTCTCGTAAGTTGATTTGCCATGCTATTTCACCTGTGTTGAAGAAAGTTCCATGAGCAAGCAGACGAGCCGAGGAATTTTTCGGCGCACATACCATTCTTCATTAAGATTAATCGAACGGATCGAACGCTTTCCATCCTGATCCAGCTCTGTAATCATAAATTGGGCGAGCGTATTCTTTTCTTCCTCAGACAGCGCACGCACACCGAGCATGTGGCGCACCTGCTCAACGATCTCAAACGCGCCCATGCGCTGCGTCAGCGCAAATTGCGCGACGAGATCGAGTTCATACCAGTTCAATCTATTCATCAACTCGCCGCACCCGCGCATTCTGCCAAGGACACGCTGCATCGTCGCCCAACTCTCGCCTTTGGCGATTTCAGCTGACCGATTTATATTGCATGAGCCCTTCCATGCGAATACCGAGGGAGGCTGAAATAGCCGCTGCCCCGCATCTGCCGCAGATTCAAGCACGGTCCAAAGCGAGTAAAAAAAGCGATCTTCCTTCTCACTACCACGAGCCGGTTCTTGCGCCGGAAACACTGCGCGACCCAGCCTAATGAAGTGATCTACAGGCGCACTGATGCATGCGCCGCGGCTCGAATTTGAAAAAAAAGCCGCTGATTTTAGAATTCGCTTCAAGAACGGCTTGAGCTGAAAATGATTTTCACGAAGCAGCGCGGCCAGCGGCGCGACGATTGCCTCCGAAAGGCCAGGATACAAAATTTGACCGCCTATACGTTCGGCTAGATAACGCGACGATCCGGGATGCTGATATAAGATATGAGAAATGAAATCCTCAGGGGCAAAAGCCGCATTCGTTTCCGCACCCGCAATACCGCGAAACACCGTATAGCGACCGCTGTCGTGCTCTGCCGCATTATAGAAGATAGCCATAATATCATTTCCGTTTAACGGATCGCGCATTTCATCCTCAAAAAATCCGCTGACGAATGCCGTTGAGGCTACAATCGACTCTTCGCCGTAGTTGCGATTGTGTGTCAACGGATCAATCTCGCCGAGCAAGAATAGTTCGAGCAGTTCGCGCGCAAAATTCTGATTCGGTTCGCCAGCGCGATTATTCTTATTATCAAGCCACTCATTCATGGCGCGATCACTGAGCATCGCTTTCGCCAAATCCTCGATGCTTCCGAGCGCCTGTGCGCGAATTAACGCAACGTGCGCGGGGATTCCTTGATGAGCGTAGGTATTATAGGAAAAACCGACGCGGTCGAGATTGACCGCAAAATGAGCCGCAAGTAGCGCTGCCATCCATTCACGGAGCGGCTCGGGCGAATAAATCATGCGGTGTATTTCGCCGATTTGCGCCGCTTGCGTCGTCCAAACACGCTTGCCGCGCAGGTCGTCGCTGTCATACCACGAGGCCATATCGGCCCAGCGATCGGTGCGCGCCTCAAAAGCTGTTCGTTCCTCCGACGTTGCGGTGCCGTCAACCAGCGCATCGACGAGCGCACTCAAGCCATGTTCGCGCCCGAGCTGCTTCAGCGCCGGCGTACCTCCGAAAGCTACGCGCTCAAGCAAATGCTGGATTTCGCGCTCGCTCAGGTGCTCGCGATATGACTCAAGAGATTCCGGGTTGCCGATAAATTCCCCCTCATCCGGATAACCGTTTCCATCGCGGCAGCGTGAAGAGACCTCAATTGCGGCCGCCATCAATTTGACAAGCGCTTTGCGTTCACCGTTCATCGTCTTGCGCTGGGATCTTCTCACCCCTTTCTTCTTGAGCGAGCGGTCGAGCGCAGCTATGCGCCGTTCGATTGTGGCGCGTTCATACGGCTGCCAGACCGCGCCCGGCACGGGTTTTGATTTTTTGGAAATGGTGCCGATGCGCGAGGCGCGATGGCACACAAGCGGCGGTTTCGTCGCCCTGAGCAGGGTAAATTCCCCTGCGCGCTTTTCGGTAATTTTTATTTTTTCGGCGTAGGCTCGCCCCGCTCCACCCGCAAGAAGAATTACGATCAATATCCCTAGCAGCAGAATCTTAGAGTTAGACACTGTCGCACCTCTGGTTGGGAGGAAAAAACTCCGCCCCCGTGCTTCGTGTGGGCGGCGTGGTGAGCGAAATTGCCAAAACTCACCATCAAAAGCACGGGGGCGAAGGGAGTAGTCGGGAATCGAGCAATTCAAGTACCGTTCCACTGTTCGTTACTGTCTGTTTTAGTCGAATCAAGCGGTTACCAGTACGAAGAATTCGTACGAGGGG
>CAYTAW010000113.1:0-9547 GCA_964435675.1 uncultured Bdellovibrionales bacterium | reverse complement strand
CTTTTGGCCCGTGTATCGGCTGTTTGTCAGCAGCCAATCGCAAAGCCTCTCTTGGATCTAAAAAGCCAGCTCCCTCACTCTGCGAGATGTTGGCTATAGCGTTACTCAACTGATCACTGAGCTCGTATACATTTTTTGATGGATAAGCCTGAGGCGGAATTCTGTAGTTAATTAAGGTTACCTTATCAGTATGCAGTTTATAACATGTTGGTGGTGAGGGTATGTATACAACCACTATTTTTGATTGAGTAAAAATCTTAGTTAAATAGGAGAGCGAGTACTTAAAAACAAGTAGAGCATTCTGACGTTCTTGCTCGCTGAGCTCTAAGGGGGGCCCTTGAAGTTGATCGGGAAGATTAATTATTCCAAAATCTTGAATTGCCTGGTGGATCCCTGTAGTTGGGAACTGTTGAGCTTCAGGAAAGGGACGTAGCCTCTCTCCTTGGTAACTAGCTACAATAGATCCGATAAAATGATGGAACGGCAGCGGTCCCAGCCAACGAAGATACTCTGTGCCACTATATATTGGGTCAGCAGCAAGCACTTGTTCTGAGATAAATCGTTCAAATTGCGAAGCATCTTTGAGATCGCTCTCATGGTGATCTTTGTAAAAGCGCTGATCTAAATCTAAAAGGTTATTTTGCAGGTCATTACCTTCATAAAAATAAATGAGCAGAGTAGGTGGTGGTGCAAGCTTAGTTAGAGGAATTGAATTTAAATAGCGCAGATACGAAAGAGGTTTACTCACTATCCCTGAAATGCTCCCCGCTCCTCCGGCGCCAAACGATATCACGTCTTTAGATAATGCAGCTGATAACAGATGAGCGCTGTGATATTCAGGATTGCGATTGGGATCCGCTTCAATTACCCAGTCTCCTAGTCCTTGTGCGTAAGAGTCTCCAACAAGCGCAATATAATCTGCTTCTGGTAATGCACCTCGTTTTGAACTTTGAGCCAAGATACGAGCAGCTTCGGGGAGATAGGGTTGCAGTCTTAATGGAACTTTAGTTGCACACAATGGAAAGATTAAGTATTCGATTATTATTAAAGCACTCAGCACGCCAAAGCAGATTAATAGTAAACGCGTAACGAGTAACAGCAATAGCTGTTTAATCGCGATAATAAAGCTATTCACATGCCTCTGAAACAATTGTTGCTAAGATATCCGTAGGTTTCCAGTACGTTTTAGCTTGCCATTCTCTAATTCGATTATCCAATCGTATTGCAAAAATGTATGTAGGCGATGAGCAATCGTTTTTGCGGTTAGGCCACGCAGCAATCTAAATAGTACATTTTGAATTTTAGCATCAGTAATCGTGTCAACTCCGCTCGTCGGTTGATCCAGAAGACAGAAAGTTTACTTTTCCTAAGATAGCCCCAGGAGAAAAGGTCATAAAAATATAGAGGATGTCACATAAAATAATCATAGAAATCTCAATCTGCAAGGCTAAATTCGTAGGCATAGGACTCAAGCTTCGTAGACCTTTTCCAAATCGAAGCCAAAGTCCAATTTCCTCGCCGAAGTGTTTTGAGGCTCAGGTATCCCATTTTTCAGATGGTGCCTGATGGTGGCACGCTACGCCTTACAGGTTAGTTTTGATACAACACCGCAATTGCGATGGTCTTTCCCCGCATCTCGCGGAAATCCAAATCCAGCTTCCAGCGTGGCGGACACTTTTCTTTCAAGCGCTTTTCGAGCCGATCGCTATAATGGACGCGAGCGGATGATTCTGAGCTGAAAAGCACATCGACATCCGAGAAGGTAAAGTCGCGCAGGATGTACGGGAATGCCGCTTTGAAAATTGCTTCTTTGGCGCAAAAGATCTTAATCCAGAGAGAGTGTTCGTCGTCGGGAAGGGTGCGATAGCATTCCTTTTCAGTGGCTGATGTTATGCGCTCGACTACGCGGGGCGAGAGCGGTCGGTTGCGTTGCTCCATATCTATGCCAATTCCAAGAACCGATTTATGGGTAGTCGCCACGGCGCATGCGAGCTGATCGCAGTGGGAGATGCTGGCATGGACGCCGGCAGGGAATAGGGGTTGATTCGAGTCTCCGCGCAGAATTGCGGGGGCGGGCTGTCCAGGGCGCACGTTCTCAATGGCGCGCCGCGCGGCTATCCGGCCCGCGGCAAATAGTTCGCGCCGGCGCGGTGAGGCCGAATTTTCAACAATCGCCGCTTCGTCGGGATAGAGTTGAGCAAGAAGCCCAGTCTGGGGAGGTTCAAATTCGATTATCACCCCGCCGAAGATCGTCCGGTCGAGCGCGTCGTTAGCGTTCATATCATTAGTCCGCGGTTAACCGGTTTTGCAGCCTAATTATCGGTATAAGAGGCCTAAATCGATTAGGGAATAAGCCTTTGAAGACTGGAAGGTTTGGGCAAATCTTGTATAATCTGCGACACAAAGAGATCGCCCCGAATACCGCGGGTCGGGCCTGAAAATGGCAAATCTCAATCGTACGCATCAACGCACTATAGTAGAGAAGGTCTTAATGGCAAAGAGAAAAGGTATTATCCTGGCCGGCGGCGCAGGAACAAGGCTGCACCCGATTACTAAGTCAGTCAGCAAGCAGCTGCTTCCGATTTACGACAAGCCGATGATCTATTTCCCTTTGTCGACGCTGATGCTTTCGAATATCAGGGACGTGCTTATCATTACCACACCACATGAGCAGGAGATGTTCCGCCGCTTGCTTGGCGATGGATCGCAGTTTGGTATATCGATAACATATGCCGCTCAACCATCGCCTGATGGTCTGGCCCAGGCCTTTATCATTGGCGAGCAATTCATCGGCAATGATTTTGTCACTCTCGTATTGGGGGATAATATTTTTTATGGCCACGGACTCCCGGAGCAACTTGAGCGCGCGAGCGCCTGTACGCCGGGTGCCACTGTTTTCGGTTATTACGTTAAGGATCCTGAGCGTTACGGCGTGCTCCGTTTTGCCGAAGACGGCAAGACGATCACCGATATCGAAGAGAAGCCGAAGCAGGCGCCGTCTCATTGGGCGGTTACCGGGCTCTATTTCTATGATAACGATGTCATTCAGATCGCGAAAAATCTCAAGCCGTCACCCCGCGGCGAACTCGAGATTACAGATGTTAATCGCGTCTATGTAGAGCGTGGCAAACTAAGTCTGGAGCGCATCGGGCGCGGCTTCGCCTGGCTCGATACGGGGACGCATGAGTCGTTGCTTCATGCAGGCACTTTTATTCAAACTATTCAAGAACGGCAGGGCCTTCAGGTCGCCTGCCTTGAAGAAATCGCCTTTCATAAAAAGTATATCAGTGCGGCTGATGTCGAGAAGACGGCGCTGGCGATGAAAAACAGCACCTACGGCGCGTACCTGCTAGATTTGGTACGCGGGGCGCACCAATGAAACATTGGATCGTCAAATCGGAAGAAGACGTATACTCGATCGACGATTTGAAGCGCGACAAGGTTACGCACTGGGACGGCGTGCGCAACTATCAGGCGCGCAACTACCTGCGCGAGATGGCTAAGGGGGACACCGTACTTTATTATCATTCGAATTGCGAAACTCCGGGAGTGGTCGGAGTAGCGCGCGTCGCAAAAACGGCGTACCCCGACCCGTCGCAGTATGATAAAAAAAGTGAGTATTTCGACCAAAAAGCAACGCTCGATGCGCCGCGCTGGTTTTGCCCTGATTTGCAGTATGTGCATAAATTCAAGTCGGTTGTGGCGCTTGAGGATCTTAAGAGCGTGCCGGCATTAAAGGAATTTCAGCTAATCAAACGCGGCAATCGGTTGAGCGTTATGCCCGTTGCCGCGGCCCATTTTCGGTTGATTGAAAAAATGGCTGAAAATTAACGACGGTTTTTAAGCGTGTGTTACTAAATGTCAAATCATATTCCAATTAAATCGGCCGAGGATCTGGTATTGATGCGCGCGGCGTGCGAAGTGACGCGCACCGTGCTCGATCAAGTCGGATCGATTATTAAACCGGGGATCTCTACGCAGGATATTGATGAGTTCGTCCATCGACGCATTACAGAGCTAGGCGGCGTGCCTTCGACCCTGAATTATAAAGGATATCCGAAATCGTGCTGCACATCGGTGAACGATGTGATCTGTCACGGTATTCCAAATGCGTTCGAAATTTTAAAGGCCGGCGACATTATTAATGTCGATGTCACAACCTATAAAAACGGTTTTCACGGGGATTCGAGCCGGATGTATATGGTGGGCGGGGAGGAGGCCTGCAGCGAAGATGCGCGTGAGTTGGTGGCAGTGACTAAGGATGCGCTCAATGCGGGCATCGCCGAAGTTGCTCCGGGGAAAAAGATCGGCGATATCGGCGCCGCCATCCAGGATTTTATCCGCTCGACTGGCAAGAATTTCGGTATAGTGCGCGAATATACCGGACACGGCGTAGGGAGAGAGTTTC
Source organism: uncultured Bdellovibrionales bacterium (assembly GCA_964435675.1). Lineage (GTDB taxonomy): Bacteria > Bdellovibrionota_C > UBA2361 > UBA2361 > CAYTAW01 > CAYTAW01. Next base: position 5,139 of record CAYTAW010000113.1, on the reverse strand, counting down.
ACGAGGCTCCGCAAGTGGTGCACGTCGGACGGCGGGGCCACGGTGAAACGATGAAGCCGGGAATGACTTTCACGATTGAGCCTATGATAAATCAGGGCGGATATCGCACAGTATTATCGAAGATTGATGGCTGGACGGTGCGTACTGCAGATGGAAAACTCTCGGCGCAGTGGGAGCACACCGTGCTTGTCACGCCATCAGGTCATGAGATTTTGACTTAGAAGAGCTGTTGGTAGCCCGCTCAGCCAGCACATTCGGAACCTATTATTCATCGCCGATTATTGATTACCGAGCGATCGCGCCAAAGTTCCAAAAAATCAATTAAATAAGCTGACGGGAGCATGCAGAATGCCGTCTGCCGACCGCGGAAGCCTTTCTCTAAACTCTGGATTAATCCTTATTCGCTGGCCGAATCCTCGTCATCCAACCCCTCACTCGATTGGACAAAGACAAATCGCTGCATGCCCTGCGTTTCGACGATAAAGCGCACGCCGTTCTTGAGCGCACTGTCAGTGACGATCTCTTTTACATCTTTCGGATCGGTTACTTCGTGACCATCGATGCTGATGATAATATCGCGAGGAATAATGCCTGAGCGCGCCGCGACGCTTCCGCCCCGTACTTTGACAACAACGACTCCTTTTGTTCGTTCGGTGCCGATCTGCTGCGCAATTTCTTCCGTCAGTGGCTCGAGGTACATGCCGAGTTCGGCCGACTTTTCTTTAATAGCCGGCTCCTCTTTTTTTGGCGTGCCCGGCAATTCCTGGATGGTGACGTCAACGGTCGATTTTTTCCCATCGCGGAAAATCTCAACAGGGATGCTTTTGCCTGGCTTGAGCGCGGCGACGTAGTTTCTCAGCTGGTTAATGTTGCGCATCGGTTCATTGTTGAGCGAGGTGATAATGTCGCCCTGCTTGATTCCCGCTTTGTCGGCGGGGCCCTTAGATTCGACGTGGCCGACCAACGCGCCTTCTGCTGTCGGATACTTGAATGACTTCGAGAGTTCTTCGGAGAGGTTCTGGATTCCGACGCCGAGCCAGCCGCGCACGACTTTCCCGTTTGAAATCAAGCTTTCGAAAACTTGCCGCGCCATATTGATTGGGATTGCGAACCCGATTCCCATATATCCACCGCTGCGTGAAAAAATGGCGGTGTTAATTCCGATTACTTCACCTTCAAGATTCACCAGAGGGCCGCCGCTATTGCCCGGATTAATAGCCGCATCAGTCTGAATGAAATCCTCGTACTGATTGCCTCCGACTATCGAGCGCCCTTTGGCGCTGACAATGCCGGCGGTGATCGTATTGTCAAGTCCGAAAGGATTACCCGAAGCGATTACCCATTCGCCAATCTTCAGTTTGTCGGAATCGCCGATTGTTGCAGCGACGAGCTTTGGTGCCTTGATAATTTTAATCACGGCAATGTCCGTGCGTTCATCGCGTCCGACAACTTCTGCCTTGAAGGTGCGCTGATCGTGAAGACGAACGGTAATGTCGTCGGCCTCTCCCACAACGTGATTGTTGGTTAATATGTGACCTTCGGTATTGATGATTACGCCGGTACCAAATGCCGGTTGCGCCGAACCGCCTTCTTGCTGATCGGGGAAGAAGCGCTCGAAAATATCGTTGCCGAAATAATCGCGGAAAGGATCCAGCGCCGGATCGTTGCGGTTAGGTCCGCCACGACGCTTAACCTTAATCTTTTTTGCCGCTGTGATATTTACCACGGATGGTGTGATGGAGTCGGCGACGCGCTCGAAGATCGAAGAGAGGTTTCTTGCTTGAACCAGCGCTTCAGTCGGCGACGCCGGAGGAAGTTTTGGCGCTTCTTGCGCGCTGCTCTCCGAGAGCGGTAGAAGCGCATAGCAACTCAACACGATTGCTGCAGTAAGTTTTTGAAAATTACGAAGATACGGAAATGCTATACTCATAAATATGATATGGTGTGCCGTGGTTCAAAAAAGTCGTACTACATACCTGTTCTACATACATTGATATGTAGACTGGGTTTGTATCTATCCTGTAGGCCGTCTTGGAGCCTCTCCAACTATCCACTTGCGCGCCAAATTAGTGGCGCATTCAAGCGAACAGTCCCGCAAGGTTATACCCTTTTTGATTGATGGTGTCATGCGGGGAACGACAATAGGACGTACTCAAGGGGCTTAAAATTCATCCTACGGAAGGGCTCCGCTAACCAAAGAGTCGCTGCCAAAAACCGGGGCTTTCGCGCCGGCGGCGCGAACCTGAACCGGTGTTATTGCGGTGGCGGTGAATCTCTTCCTCGGTGGCTTCCGCGCCGTCTGAGTGTTCGGGGCAGTAGCTCCGTGGTTCGGTTCCAGCCACGAACGCCTCGTCGATTATTGATTCGGACGGACAATCGGGCGCAGCCAGTTTTCCTGTAACCGTGTCGATTTCGCGCATCTCGACCCCTGGAGGCGGTACAAAATCGAGATCTTCGACCCATCCCTCGGCGCAGCGCATAAATTGCGTCCAGATTGGCACTGCGGCTTTGCCGCCCGTCAGTCCGAACTTGCGATTGTCATCGAATCCGAGCCAGACGCCCGCTGCGAGTGTCGGCGTAAATCCGACGAACCATGCATCGCGGCTTTCATCTGACGTGCCGGTCTTTCCGGCAGCCGGGCGTTGGAATCCGAGCGAGCGCACCGAGTGGCCAGTGCCGCGTTCGATTACTCCTCGTAGTATATGAGTCAGCACGAATACCGCATCCTCCGAAGCCACTGTTTGCTCTTCGAAAACCGTCTGTGCAATGACGCGATCTTGGCTGTCGTTAGCGGAGGTATAGAGGCGCGGCGCGACGTAATGTCCACCATTGGCGAGCGCCGCGTAAGCCGCCGTTAGCCGCTGCAATGTGGTATCAATTGAGCCGAGCGCGATCGAAGGCACCGCGGGAATATGGGAGCCGAGCCGGAATAATTCGAAGGTGTGAGCAACGGAATCGATGCCGACCTTTTGGCTGACGTAAACCGCCGGCAAATTGAGTGAGTTCTCGAGGGCGTATCGCAGAGAAACATCGCCGCGGAACCTTTTGTCGAAATTTTCCGGTTCCCACGCGCGCTGAGAGACGACTTGGATCGTCAGCGGCTCATCAGAGAGTATCGATGTTGGCTTGGCCGTTTTGTAATGATTGAGCGCCGCATCGAGCGCTGTTAAATACAGAAATGGCTTAACGGTTGAGCCGGCCTGGCGCAGTCCGAGCGACACGCGGTCGAATTGATTCTTGGCGTATGAATGTCCGCCTACCCACGCGCGCACCAGTCCGCTCGCCGGATCGAGCGCCAGCAGAGAAATTTCGAGTGGATGCTTGCCGCGGCTGAGGTTTGGAAAAGTGCGTTCAATTTGGCGTGAGCCCGCGCTGACCGCTTTTTCCGCGCACTCCTGCAGCGCATAATTGATACCGGTATATACCTTAAGGCCTGATATAGACGAAGATTCGAGATCGACGGTGTCCCCAAGCGCCGTGCGTAGTGAATCCACAAAGAAAGGGGCGCGTCGCTCGAAGTTTTTTTGCTGTACGATTTGGATCTTCTCGCGCTCCGCGGCCGCGCGCTCCGCCGCGGTGATATAGCCGAGTTCTTCCATTTTGCTCAAGACAGATCGCTGGCGTTCGAGAGCGCGCTTTAGATGCTTGCGAGGAGCGTAGGCCGAGGGCGCCTGGATGATGCCGGCTATGAGCGCTGACTGCGCGAGCGAGAGTTCTTCGATCGGCTTTCCAAAAAAAGTCATGCTCGCGGCGCCCGCGCCATGTATTGCCACGGAGCCTTCCTGTCCAAGATACACTTCGTTCAAATAGAGCTCGAGAATTCGATCTTTGCTGAGCCGCTGTTCGATGCTCAGCGCGGCGAGCGCTTCCATAACCTTTCGAGATAGCGCGCGCTTTCGGGAGAAAAGCGTATTTTTCGCAAGCTGCTGCGTCAATGTACTGCCACCTTGTACGAACGCCATCGCGCGCAGATTGATGAACATAGCGCGCGCTATCCCGATCACATCAACACCCATATGGCGGTAGAAGCGCTCGTCTTCGATGGCAACTACGGCGTGTCGGAGGGAGAGTGGAATCTCTTTCAGGGATTTAAAGCGATGGGCGCGCTGCTCGCCTGACATTAACGGCGCCAGGATGCGCGGTTCGAGTGTGATCGAGTTATCGCCCTTCGCGTCGCTTGCGAATGGATAATCAAATTTTTGTTGTTCATAGACGGCGCCGCTTGCCGAGACGAAGCGCCGGGCGATGCCGGAGATCTTTCCGGCGGCGAAGGTAAACTCGCCCGCGTCTTTCGGCGCATGGGACACCTCGGCATAGCCGCGAACGAGTAGTTCATCGCGCAGTTGTTGTGGCGACACCTTCGTGCGCGGCGTGATTGAAAGGTTGTCGGTATAGACGGCGGCGATACTCGTATCGCGCTGTTCGATTAAGCGGTGCACCACCTGGCGATCGACCCAGGCAGCCGTAAATAGCGCGGCGCAGAAGCACGCGGCAACTGCGTAGGGTACGGCGCGGCGCCAAAACGGGCGCGGATCCTTTTTTTTTCTTTTCGGCAGCGAAACTTTCGCGATGCGCTTTTTCTTCTTGCTGCTCTTACGTTTTGCCATCTTACTTCGACCCGTACCGGCTGATTCGTCCGCGCTCTGCGGAGCAATTCTTCAGCGCATCGGCCGATGCGCGCACAGACGACTTCTCGGGCCGACCGACTATTACCGAAGTCGCTGTATTCTTTAGCATTTGCTTGATTTTATCGCTGTCGGGATAGACTATCTTTACCGGCTTACCGCTCTGAGCACAACTATGTTATAAGCCAGAGACGAGGTAGATCAATGTCCGGACATTCGAAGTGGGCGACCATTAAAAGAAAAAAGGCGGCCACGGACTCAAAACGCGGCAAGATGTTCAACCGTGTTTTGCGGGAAGTTCAGATGGCTGCCAAGATTGGTGGCGCGAATATTGAAGGCAATCCAAGGTTGAAAACAGCGGTTGCGGCGGCGAAAGCGGCCAGTGTGCCGGCCGATAATATCGACCGTGCGATAAAGCGCGGCAGCGGCCAGGTCGACGGGGCCGAATACGAAGAGATAACCTACGAGGGCTACGGCCCGGGCGGCGTCGCCTTAATGATCAAGGCGCTTACCG
>CAYTAW010000112.1:0-9565 GCA_964435675.1 uncultured Bdellovibrionales bacterium | reverse complement strand
GCAGCTGGAGTCGAATCGAATTTCCACCCAAAGCTGCCGCAAAGTCGCCCAAGAAAAACTCCACATATCCAAGGAGCGCAATCCTTTCCCCGACAGGGAGCGCCGAAATTTCATAAAGACCTCCATCTCCTGAAATAGCTTTGAGGCGAACAGTTTGATTAAGAGATTGTAAACACATCGAAATGCAAGAATTCCCGGCATCCCGAGCGCTGTATAGCGCCGCGCGTAGCCGATATGGCGCCGCAACTTCCAGCAGAGCGTTCCAGGAACTGGCCGGGAACTCGCCCCGAAAGTGAAGGCTAAAGAGAGACCCGATTGAGCCATCATCTGCCCTAACTTGAAAAGTATGAACGCATTCGGAGTCACCGATAGCAAGATGGGACATTCCAGGATTGGGTGTGATCATATAGTTGGGAAACACGCGCTCAAGGACGCGAACCACCGCAAGAAAATCGAGGTCATCCTGTCGCGCACTTTTAGAGCCGAAATGGATAGAAATCTCCCCTTTCGAGTCATGCGCAGCCACAATTGGTGACGTACTTTGATTTGGTACGGAAGCCGATGAGAGGAGATTCATTTCGGCATACGATTCGAGCTGCCGGCACGTAACGTATCCTAAAATCAAAAAACGCCACCAATCGGTATAATTTTCGGCTGAGACAATCATCATGCGCCTCATCGTTCCACGGTGGTAACCGCGGCCCGGAGTCGCCGCAAACGCATTACGCCTGCTAAAATCAAAAAGATTCCGCATACTAACACGGCGATTGAAAGCGCTGAGTTCCGTAAAATCACTTTTAGATCCAACAGTGGCAGCAGTAGTGAGAGACGCAATTTAGTGAGGCTGATCGTGCTGCTCGACGCGCTCACATTATTTGGCGCTTTCTCCTCGGCTATCCGATCATTGAAGGGGCCCTGTTCATCATCCGTTGTACTATCCGTTTCAGCGGCTTCACGCTCTATTAATACGGAAATCGAATCCGCGGGTATTCCCGCCGCACCGGACACAAGCGCCGCGATATCCTCGCGCTGAAAGATAAGCCCGTCATCCGCAACAAGGAGCACACTTCCGCCGATCCTTCCGCTGTCGAGTGACTTTCCAAAAAGCGGATCAGTTTGCGGGAGGTTGAGGTGCACTCGCGCGTCAAGAATGCCGCTTACATTCGAAAGGGTATGCTCGATCTCGGCGCTGAGCGATCGCTCGAATTGAAACCGCTGCTGATCGCGGCTCGAGATGACCGGGGCGCGCTCATGCGAGGCTCCCCCGTCATCCCTACGCAGATGCAGCTTTTGCAGCTCTCTTAACGCCCCGGGGACATTTGCGCTTTCAACTTCAACCGACCAGCGGCCGTCGGGTTGCTTTTTTTTCACCGCCTCGATTTTCGAATCGTCCAGCCGGGTGACTAAGCGGTTTGCCTGCGATTCGGACAGATTTTGCACAACCTGCTCTCGGCACGCGCCAAGAACCAGCAGCATGGCAAGAAGCACGGGCGCGATCACTCCTCGTTTACGCACGTGCCTCACCCCACGCCTCGAGCATTTGCATGCGCAGTTGATCGAGCGCTCGCTTATGCAGTCGCGAGATCCATGACTTGGATAAATTTGGATATTTCTTTGCGATCTCGCTGAAGGATAAACCATGCAGATAATATTCCTCGACGATCAATCGCTCTTTGTCCGGTAACGTTTCAACCATCTCCAAAACTTCTTTATTGCTTTGCCGCTTAGCGAGCATCTGTTCGGCATTCCCAAGATGAGACTGAGCGAATTCCGCCTCTTCTTCGTCGCAAAAACACAGCCGGTATGCGAGCGCGCCGTTCGCCACCAAATTCAAAATAGATTGAAGACGCTGTTTCTTGTCGCGGCGTTCATCAAGATTGCGCGCATGCGTATATTCTTCGCGAATCGACGCGTATGCTTCGAGCGAACGCACGGCGCGGTACGCCTTTCCCGAAAAATCGGAGCATCGTCGAATACTATCAATCATCGCGCCGCGGATGCGGTGAAACGAGAAAGTCTTGAAGTTACTGCCCGCCTTAAAATCGAAGCGCTCCGCCGCCTCGACTAAACCAAGGAGCCCGCCGGCGACGAGATCGTCCATTATGTGCCGCGGTAATTCCATCGTGGAGATCATCATCGCCGCAAGATTACGCACATAGCGCATGTATTCTTCGATCAATTCGTCGCGCTGACGAAGATTGGGTTGATGATCATCCGCGGATCGCAGCTCATCGCTGCTCGATTGCATTGCATGGTTCTCGCCGGCGTTCACTCGATCTCGAATCCCTGAAAAATTTGCTCGTTCATTATATCGATAGAGCGCCAAATTTGTTTCGCGCTTCTTCACCATCTGCTTTTTTGACTGAATTCTCTGAACAGGCCATAACCATAGTGCTTTCAGCACCTTAACTAATCGAGCGAGGTGCCGCGGGCGGGGCGCGCCGCGCAGGTGCATTCCATTTACAAAATTATTCGTGCGGCTTAATCTTCAAAGAATGAGTTTTCCAAATGTCCGCATGCGCCGGTTGCGCATGAATCCCCAAATACGGCGCCTCGTTCGCGAAACACGCGTTGAGACCTCCGATTTAATCGCTCCACTCTTCATTGTTCCGGGAACTGGCGTTCGTAAGGAGATTTCCTCCCTCGCAGGGCAGTACCATTTAAGCGCCGATAATGCAGCGGAGCACGCCAATATGCTGCGCGATCTCGGTATTCCCTCCGTTCTGCTCTTCGGCATTCCCGAGCGGAAGGACGAGCGCGGAAGCGCGGCCTGCGATGCGGACGGTGTCATCCAGCGCGCAGCCGAACAGATTAAAAAGCACGTCCCCGATCTGCTGGTGATATCCGATCTATGCTATTGCGAGTATACCGATCATGGTCACTGCGGCATCATGCGCGATGGAATGCTCGACAACGATGCGACGATCGCCATCCTTCAGGAGCAGGCGCTGAGTCATGCGCGCGCGGGAATAGATATGATTGCCCCCTCGGGGATGATTGACGGTATGATTGCCGGATTGCGAACTGCGCTCGACGAAAACGGCTTCTCGAATCTTCCCATTATGAGTTACGCGGCGAAATTCGCCTCCTCATTTTACGGCCCATTCCGTGAAGCGGTTGCTTCGACCCCTTCATACGGTGATCGAAAGACCTATCAGATGGATCCGGCAAATACGCGCGAGGCGCTCCGGGAAGTCGCACTGGACGTTGAAGAGGGTGCCGATATCTTAATGGTAAAGCCGGCGCTCGCGTTCCTAGATATCATCCGTCTTGTTCGTGATCGCCACGACCTGCCCCTCGCCGCATACAACGTGAGCGGCGAGTACGCGATGGTCAAAGCCGCAGCCGCCAAAGGCTGGATCGACGGGACGCGCGTGATGCTCGAAATGCTTCTATCAATCAAACGTGCTGGCGCGGATATGATAATTACTTATTTCGCGGAAGAGTTTGCGCGACTTAGTAAGCAGGGAATTCCTGAATAGCGATTCTGAATAGCCAATAGAGCCGCCGCAGCGCTTTAGAGCAGCCCTAAGCCGCGACCGTCCGCAACTTCTTCATTCGATAATTATGCCACGCCAGTGTGACCGGCGAAGCGATAAAGATCGTCGAATAAGAACCAACGATAATTCCGGCTACCAAGAAAACGCTCAGATCTTTAATCGCGCCGCCGCCAAAAATCATCAGTGCAAGCGCCGAAAAGAGCGTCAACAAGCTAGTGACAATCGTTCTCGACAGGGTTACGTTCACCGCCTCATTCATGATTTCACGCAGGTCGAAATCCTTACGGCGCAAAATCTCTTCACGAACGCGATCGAAAATAACGATGGTATCGTTAACGGAGTAACCGACAATCGTCAGTGCCGCCGCCAGGCTTCCCATGGTCAATTCATTTCCAGCGGCCAAATATATGCCGGTAGCGATGATAACGTCGTGGAAGAGCGCGATTACCGCGCCCAGTGCAAAAGCAAACTCAAAACGGACAGATACGTAGAGCAATATCGAAATTAAGCCGATTAACAACGCAACGGCGGCCTTCGTGCGTAGCTCTTGTCCGATAGTTGGGCCAATATATTGTGAACGCTTAATTTCAAAATCTGATCCGAAAGCGCCCTGAAGCGTGCTCTCGAACTTAGCCTTCGTAGCCTTAGAGTCTTCGGTATCGCCAACGCGCACGGCGAACTCCCCCTGGCTCGCCTCGAACGCCTGCACGGTCACGCCAGGCAGCCGGGCATTCTCGAGCGCTTGCCGCATGTCTTCGCTTGTGCGCGATCCTTTGAGCGCTACGATGAATTCGCTGCCGCCGCGATAGTCGAGTCCGTACTTCGATTCACCTTTCGTGACCCAGAAATATACCGTTCCGGCGAGCAAGATCAGCGAAAGAATGATCGCGTATTTTCCCTTCGAGAGAAAATCTATCTTCAAATTGCTAGGAAATAACTCCATCATAATCAGCTACCGTACATTTATATTGAAAGTCCGCCGCGTCCCTGCAGCTTGAAGAGATCGAACCCGAGACGCGAGACAAAGACAGCGCAAAAAACAGTCGTCACGATACCGACCGCAAGCGTAACCGAGAATCCACGGATTGCACCGGTCCCGAAATAATAGAGAATACCCGAAGCAAGCAGCGTCGAGAGGTTCGAATCCAATATCGCGCTAAACGCCTTATCAAATCCCGCGCCGACAGCGGCATCGCGACTTGCGCCAACACGCAGTTCGTCGCGGATACGCTCGAAGATAATCACATTCGAATCAACCGCCATACCGATAGTCAGCGCCAAACCGGCGAGTCCGGGCAGCGTCAGCGTTGCGCCGAATAGCGAAAGCACCGCGAGCAGCAGAAAAAGATTCAACGCCAAGCTAAAGACGGCGATAAATCCTGCCTTTTTATAGTAAATGCACATGAAAAATATGATGAATGCGAATCCAATCAAGATCGCGTAGACGCCCTTTTGAATGGACTCGGTGCCTAAGCTCGGGCCGATAGTGTGCTCTTCGAGCACGGTCAGCGGGGCCGGCAAGGCGCCCGAACGGAGAACCACTGCGAGATCCCGCGCGGTTTCAAAGGTGAATTGCCCGGTTATCTGACCGCGTCCTCCTGGAATTGCGCCCTGTATTACCGGGGCCGAATAGACTTCGTTATCGAGGATAATAGCGAATTGCCGACCAATATTTTCGCTGGTTACTTTATGAAAAATTCGTCCGCCCTCTTTCGAGAGGGTGAAATCAACGGCTACTTGCCCGCCGTCATTTGCTACTGTCGCACGCTCGATAGAATCCCCGCTAAGGAGAGCCTGGTCTTCCACCTGCGTCTCGCCGCCATCGCGATTTTTGAATTTAACCGAGGAATCACCACCGCCAGTCGACACCAGGCGAAATTCGAGCTTCGCAACCGAACCGACGACGCGCTTTACCGACTCGATGTCGGATGCGCCGGGCATCTGCAACACGATGCGATCTTCTCCCGCGCGTTGCACCAGCGGCTCGGCTACCCCGAACTGATTGACGCGATTGCTCAGCGTGTCAACTGACTGAGTAACGGAATCGCGTTCGATGCGCCGCGCGGTCTCCTCAGAGAAACCAAAGATAAGCTTAGTGCGCCCATCTTCAGTGACCTTGTTAACGAAATTGAGATCAGAGAAGCGCTCTTGAACGGCGCTTTTTGCCTTCTCGGTGGAGAGGTCAGTGACGAGCGGAATCTCCAACTGCTGCTTTTCATTTACTTTCGGACGGAGCACGGCAATTTTCTGCGCCGCCAAATCTGACTTAATCATCTGCGCCAGGCTCTGCAGCCTGCCGCTGACCGCTTGCTTCGTTTCGACCTGATATACCAGGTAAACGCCCCCTTTTAAGTCGAGTCCGAGAGCAAGTGGCTTAGATATCCAGCCCGATCCAAATTGCTCTTTATTTATGGTAGGCAGCAGCAGTGCGGCCGCCGCAAGAACTACAAGGAGAAAGGTGATAAGCCGTCTCTGTACATCGCTATTCATATTTTCCACGCTTCCTGATCGAATACTGCGGCCGCGCGAGCATGTTAAGCTTCGGCAGCGCTTTTTTCCGCCGTAGGCTCGTACGCTTTGACGATATGAGCCGGCTGGAACTTGACTTTGACGTTCATCGCCAACTCCAGGAGTATATAATCTTTCTCTATTCCAGCAACCCGTCCGATAATTCCGGAACTGGTAATAACCGTCGCGCCTTTAGCGAGGTTTTTAATTAGCTTCTCCTGCTGCATCTGCTTGGTTTGCTGGGGCTTAATAACCATGAAGTAGAAGATAAAAAAGACAATCCCGAACATCGGCGCCATTTCGGCGAATGAGCTAGCAAAAGTCGGGGGCTGAAGCTCTGGTGGAAGGGGCGCCTCCGCGCTCTGCTGAGCAACCGCGATTAGGGGAAATGAAAGCGCTTGCGCAATAATCGAAAAATTCCAAAACGTCTTTTTAAAATTCATACAATTCACAAAAAAGTAAAACTTTCGCTTATATAGCAGAACGATAGAGTGCCAATCCAAGCGCACCAAGGTGTATAACATTGAATTAGCTCAATGTGAAATGTCGCTAATAAAAATGCTGGAAGGAATAGTTTAGTTCCGCGGGCGCGCGCTCTGCATTACGATTCGGAATGCGCTTGTTCCGGCGCCGACCGCGCTTCCTGACCAATTTGAACGTCTTTCCAACGCTCCATCTCGCGGCGGTAAAGGTCACTAAATGTTCCGGCCCGGATAGCTGCGCGAATGTCCCTCATCAATCGCTGGTAAAAGGCCAAGTTGTGCAGACTCAATAGCTGCGGCCCGAGCATTTCATCGGTGCGAAAAAGGTGGTGCAAATAACCCCGGCAATAGCGGCGGCACGCAAGGCAGTCACACTGCGCGTCGAGCGGAATATCGGACCCGCTGTGAATAGCGTTGCGAATATTGAGATACGGCTGATCTCCAGAGATAAACGCGCGGCCAAATCGTCCTGAACGGGTCGGCATGACGCAATCAAAAAGATCGACGCCGCGATTAACCGCTTCAACAATATCCTGCGGCGTGCCGACGCCCATCAAATAATGGATCTTTTGATCCGGAAGTTGCGCCACATGATAGCTCAAGACCTCGTACATTTTCGGTTTCGGCTCGCCGACGCTCAATCCGCCGATCGCGACCCCGTCGCAGTCGAGAGCGCCAATCTCTTCCGCCGCACGCGCGCGTAAATCCGCGTGCACTCCGCCTTGAGTGATTGCAAAAATCGAGGTTTCCGGATTCTTTCGCGCCGAGAGCGAGCGTTTTGCCCAGCGCACTGTCATCTCAAGCGAGCGTTCAACCAGGTGCCGTTCGAGACCGCCCGCCGGGCATTCATCGAGCACCATAGCGATATCGACGCCGAGCGTCTCCTGAATTTGAATCGCGATTTCGGGCGAGAGAAAATGCTTAGAGCCGTCGATATGTGAACGGAATTCAACCCCGTCTTCGCTAATCTTGCGAATGCCCTTCAAACTGAAAATCTGAAAGCCACCGCTGTCGCTCAAAATCGGCTTATGCCATCCGGCAAAACGGTGAATTCCACCGAGCGAGCGCACCATTTCGGGGGTCGGTCGCAGCCAGAGGTGATAGGTGTTAACAAGAATGATCTGCGCGCCGATCTCTTCCAAGCGCTCGCTGTCGACTCCTTTAACTGTCGCTTGAGTTCCGACGGGCATGAAATTCGGCGTCTCAAATTCACCGTGCGCGGTTGTATAGCGGCCCGTGCGGGCACTGCCGTCCCGCGTTTCAATTTCGAATCTATTTTTCATGTAGCTTATCCACTCTTGGGAAGCAGTATCATTCCGTCGCCATAACTTAAAAAACGAAAATCATGATCGAGCGCATGGCGGTAAGCGCGCGCAAGATTTTCCCGGCCCAAAAATGCCTCAACCAGCAGCAAGTGAGTCGTACCCGGCTGATGGAAGTTCGTAATAATACCATCGAGCGCTCGGAACTCAAAACCGGGGGTTATAAAGAGCGCGCTCTCATGCTCGCTTCCCTCCTCCGCCTCATTTCTAACCATGCTTTCAAGCGCGCGCACCACGCTGGTACCGACCGCGAAAACCCTCCCTCCTGCGGCGCGGAGAGCGGCGATTTCCTCCAAGAGCGCGCGCGAATGGAAGTAACGTTCCGCGCCGGGAGGCGTAAGCCGCTGCGGTTGATCGGGAGTAAAAAGTGGAAGAAAGCTCGCGGTGCCAAGATGCAGGGTCAGCGCGGCGCGACGCACGCCCCGCGCTTCAAGCGCATCAACAAGCGCTTGAGAAAAATGTAGACTCGCGGTCGGCGCAGCTATCGACCCGAGATTCTCGGCGAAGATGCTCTGGTAATCGTGGCGGTCATCATCATCGGCGCGACCTTTACGTATGTAGGGCGGAATTGGCATCTCCCCCGCTTCCTGCATCAGTTCGACAAGCTGCCGATCGCCGTTCCGAGAGGAAAAATGTATCACTATCTCTTTTTCTCCCACTCGTTCGACGACCGTCGCAATTAGGCCAGCGGCGCAGACAATCTCCGTTCCCGGCTGAAGCTTTTTCAGCGGCTTCGCCAAGCAGCGCCACTGCGAAGGCGCGCTCTGTTTGATCAGCAGTAACTCAGCGTCCGCACGGCTGCCGCCGATTGAGCCGCGAAAACGAGCAGGGAATACTCGCGTGTGATTAAATACGAGCATGTCACCCGCGCGAAGTATCTCAGGGAGATCTGAAAATAACGCTGCGCGCAGATCGCCCCCCTGCGCAGCGAGCAGCTTCGCCGATTCAGGGGGATGAACCGGTCTTTGCGCTATGCGATCAAAAGGAAGATCGTAGGTAAATGGTTCGGCGGGAATGCCGCTATTTTGCTCCACCGAACGCCTTCAAAATCTCCATCGGCAGCGGGAACACAATCGTTGAATTATGTTCGGTCGCAATGTTGCGCAGACTTTCGAGATATCGCAGTTGTAGCGTGGTCGGATTCGCCGACATAATGTTTGCGGCAGCGGTCAACTTTTCAGCGGCTTGGAATTCACCCTCGGCTTGAATGATTTTCGCACGCCGTTCACGCTCCGCCTCAGCCTGCTTCGCCATAGCGCGTTGCATCTCTTGCGGCAGGTCGATATGCTTCACCTCAACCAGCGAAACTTTAATGCCCCACGGCTCGGTCTGCTTATCGAGAATCTCCTGGATATGATCGTTAATCTCCTCGCGCTTCGAGAGCAGATCATCGAGTTCCGCTTGACCGCAGACGCTGCGCAGCGTCGTTTGCGCGAGCTGACTAACCGCATAACCGTAATTTTCCACCTGAATGATCGCGCGCGACGGATCCATGACACGGAAATAGAGAACTCCATTGACCTTAATCGACACGTTATCGCGAGTAATTACGTCCTGGCCGGGGATATCCATAGTAATCGTGCGCTGATCAATACGCTGCAGCTTCTGGATGATCGGAATGATGATATTCAATCCGGGTTGACGGAGTTCGCCGGCCCGTCCGAGCGTAAAGACAACGCCGCGCTCGTATTCCATCAAGACAAATACCGTGCTCTTTGCCAGCGCTATCAGCGCCACAATCAGTACAATTCCC
>CAYTAW010000111.1:3010-9577 GCA_964435675.1 uncultured Bdellovibrionales bacterium | reverse complement strand
CCGCCAAACAGTGCCGCGCAGCGGGGGCCGAAGCATTTGTCGCCGGCACGTACATTCTCGGCGCGGCCGATCGTAAAGCGGCGGTGACTTCACTGCGAGGATGACATGCGAAAGAGTATTTTAACGGCCGCGGTATTTGCACTACTAGCCGCGGCATCAACCGTGCGCGCCGAAACTCCACCCGATCTCAAGATCGGCGTACTACTGTGCCTGTCCGGCGCTTGCCAAGAGTCTGGAACGAACGCTCTCAATGGCTTGAGAATGGCGCAAGAAGAATTGAACGGAATGGGCGGTGTGTTAGGCCGGCATGTCGAATTGGTAGTTCAAGATACAAGAGAAATGGAATCGCCCGCTAGCGCAGTCAGCGCCTATAAGCAGCTGCGTCTCGATCCATCAATTAAGATGTTTATCGGGCCAACCTGGTCGGTCGGCGCCATGACGCTCGCGCCGATCATTGCGCACGACACGGACGTTCTTATCATTTCGCCCACGGTAGGGGTCGAATCGTTCAACGAATCGGCCGACAATATTTTTAACGTCTGGCCCCACGATAGCGTTTCGACTCGCGGCCTGGCCAAATATGCTATCGATCATGGCTTAAAGCGTGCCGCCATACTCAGCAATTTCAGCCCTTGGGAATCAACTCAAGCGACGATTTTCCGCGAGGAATATAAAAAACTCGGCGGGGAAGAAGCGGTGTTCATCGAAATTAACGCCACAGACTCAGACCTTCGGCCCTACGCGGCAAAAATTAAGAATGCAAAACCCGATCTGGTATTCGCTTCGAACTATACGCAGCTTCACCTCGTGGGGAAGGCCTTCAGCCAGATTAAATTTCCAGTTCAGCTCATGACGATTCTACTCGAAGATACCGTGGTCAAGAACGCCGCGGGAACGCTCGATGGTATTATTTATGCGGCCTATGAACCAGCAACCCTGCCATTCACCCGGCGCTACCGGCAGAAGTACGGGGCTTCACCGGGAATGGGATCGGATACAGGGTACGATGCGCTCATGGTTCTCGCCCATATCTCCATTAACGCGAACAGCACCGAACCGGAGAAAAATAGGCTTTTGCTGTTTCGACTTACCCACGATGGTGCTAGCGGAGTGATACGATTCGACGAGAAAGGCGGGGTCGTAAAATCGCCCCTATTCATGAAACTTACCGGCGATCAGCGCGAGCGCTTAGCGAACTAGCACGGGCAATTTAAGGCACAGCGCTAGTCCTGACCCGGTTTTTACGCTATCATCCGTGGCCAAGGTCTTAATTTGAAAATTGCCCATGTGCGCCGAAAAACCGCAACATTTTAAGAAAATTGAAGCTCGTCCGCAATTTGCAGCACTCGAAAAAGGTGTCACTGAGCAGTGGAAGGCGAAGCGCACGTTCGAGCGTTCGGTGGAAAACAACAAAGGCAAACCCGAATTCATTTTTTATGACGGCCCCCCTTTTCCGACCGGCAGCCCGCATCACGGAACGGTTTTCGTCTCGGTGCTCAAAGATCTCGTTTGCCGCTACAAAACGATGCGCGGCCATCACGTGCCGCGCACCTGGGGCTGGGACTGTCACGGATTACCGATCGAAACGATCGCGGAAAAGAACCTCGGACTAAAAGATAAAAGCGAAATCGAGAGCACCGTGGGCGTCGCGAAGTTCAACGCCGAGTGCCGCCGCATTGTTTCAGAGTTTAATGACAACTGGCGCAAATATATCGATCGCATCGGGCGCTGGGTCGATATGGACAATGCGTATCGCACGCTCGATCGCTCATTCATGGAGTCCGTAATTTGGGCCTTCGGCGAAGCGCACGCCAAAGGATTAATTTACAAGGATTATCGCGTATCGCCCTACTGCTACCGCTGCGAAACGCCGCTGTCTATTTCCGAAATACGCACCGATGACAGCACGCGGCCAAAACAAGATCGCGCAATAACGGTAACATTCTCCGTTCCCGCGCTGGGAGATGTGTCGATCCTCGCCTGGACGACAACACCGTGGACGCTGCCCTCGAACCTGGCGCTCGCGGTAGGGGCGGATGTCCAATACGTAATAGTTTCCTCTGCCGTGGGCAAAGTGTTGTTAGCGGAAAAGGCAGTAAAACGCTACGAAAAGGAACTGGGCGAAACGACAGTGCTTGAATCGTTCACGGGAGCTGAGCTCGCGGCAAGAAAGCTGCGCTATCTACCGATGTTCTCCTACTTCGCCTCTGGAGACAGAGACGCTTTTCAGATTATCACCGCCGACTTCGTATCGACCGAAGACGGTACCGGCATTGTCCATATGGCGCCCGCGTTCGGCGAAGACGATTATTGGGCATGCCGCAAGTATCACATCGACGTAAAAAACCCCGTCGACTCCGCGGGGCGATTCACGGCAGAAGTCTCCGACTTCGCGGGCCAGAACGTGCATGACGCCAATCCCGCAGTTATTCGCTTCTTAAAAGAGCGCGGCGTGGTCGTGCGCGATGAGACCATAGAGCATAATTATCCTCACTGCTGGCGCTGTCGCACCCCGCTAATCTACCGCGCGCTCGACGCCTGGTATTTCAAGGTCGAGGCAATTCGAGATCAGCTTCTCAAAGCGAACGAGTCAATCGACTGGCATCCGGAGACGGTCAAGCATGGTCGCTTCGGAAATTGGCTCGAAAATGCTCGCGATTGGAACATTTCGCGCAACCGTTACTGGGCAACGCCAATTCCTGTTTGGGAATGCCCCTGCGGCCATCAAAAAGTTTACGGCAGTGTGGAACAACTCGAAAAAGATTCTGGTGTCAAACTCGCCGATTTGCACAAAGAGCACCTCGATCAACTTGAAGTATCCTGTGTTTGCGGCGGGAAGATGCGGCGCGTGCCCGAGGTTCTCGATTGCTGGTTCGAGTCAGGATCGATGCCCTATGGCCAGTTCCACTATCCCTTCGAAAATGCCGAGCATTTCCGATCCCATTTCCCGGCCGATTTTATTGTCGAATATACGGGACAAATCCGCTGCTGGTTCTACTATTTGCACGTTCTGTCGACGGCAATTTTCGACAAGCCAGCATTCAAGCACTGCATGGTACACGGCACATTGCTTGCCGCTGATGGCAAGAAAATGTCAAAGAGCCTCAAGAACTATACCGATCCCTATCAACTAATGGAGCAGCACGGCGCCGATGCGCTGCGCGCGTACCTTTTCGCCTCTCCGGCCGTCGGTATCGAGGATCTGAGCTTCCGCGATGACGGCCTCGAAGGGATGGTTAAATCGATCCTGCTCCCCGTTTGGAACGCGCTCTCCTTTTTTACGTCGTACACCGAGGTCGACAAAGTGAGCGCAGCAGATATTGCGCTCGAGGCGCAAGAACTGGGGGAATTAGATCGCTTCATTCTCTCAGAGCTAGAGATCATAAATCAAACGGCGACTTCAGCGCTCGACGAGTACCGCGTGAGCGATGCGATGCGACTCTTTGCTCCGTTTTTCGACACACTCAATAATTGGTACATCCGGCGCAGCCGCGAGCGTGTGTGGTCGGCAGATCCGCGCTCGAGCGAAAAGCTCGCCTTTTACGCGACTCTGTACGACGTGCTAAAGCGCGTCTCGCTACTAATCGCCCCCTTCTGCCCATTCATCGCCGAGCTCGTTTGGGAGCGCCTACAACTACCAGACAGCGTGCACCTGGCCCCATGGCCGGAAGTACGCTCGCAGCTAATCGACAAAAAGCTCTCGGAGCAGCTCAATCTGGTGCGTGAAATTGTCTCGGCAGGCCTATCAATTCGCTCGCGGGAAAAACTGCGAGTGCGGCTTCCGCTTGCATCCGCAAAGGTGGCGCTCGGCGGCGATTCTGCGGGAAGCCTCGAAGCGTACGTCCCGGTTTTATGCGGCGAACTGAACGTAAAGTCGGTTGAATTCCTCAAAGACTCCTCGGCAATAGCCACACTGAGCGCCAAGGTCAACGCGCGCGCCCTCGGGCCGCGGCTCGGCTCACGCGTACAAGAAGTGATTCAGAAAGTTAAGAAAGGTGAATTTGAAATCATCGGCGGCAATTCGATTCGCGTCGGCGACATCATTTTGACTCCGAACGAAGTCGAAGTCGGCTTTGCCGGCAAAGAGGGCCTCGCGGTCGAAGCCGGCGGCGGATTCGTGATCGCGCTCGATACGGCTCTCACGCCCGAACTGACGCGTGAGGGGCAAGCGCGCGATCTCGTGCGTTCAATTCAGGATTTGCGCAAAGAGGCCGATCTTCATATTGCCGATCGAATCGTGCTCGCCCTCAATGGCGCCGACGAGATTCTCGCCCACCACGGCGATTACGTGAAAAACGAGACGCTCTGCGTTGAATTTGCACCGGCAATTCCGAACCCCCTGGCTCAGAAAGACGCGGCGGTGGAGGGGCTGTCGGTTCATATAGCGCTTACGAAGGCGTGAAAGCCGAACCAGCTAGGTGCCCTTTTTATTTTTATGGGGCACTTCCTGCATCGCCAGCGGCAGCGCCTCACGCAATTTCTCGACGCGGTCGCCAGACGCCGGGTGGGTGCTGAAAAACGCACCGACGGACCCGCCGGAGGCGCCAAAGACTTCATCGGCGCGTTCCCAGAGGCCAATTGCGCCATTAGGATCGTAACCGGCACGCGCCATAATCATCAATCCGATATGGTCAGCCTCATACTCCTGCGTACGGCTAAATGAACCGACGAAGACGCCATACCCTACGGCGCTCGTTGTCGACTCAGCGACGCTGCCCGCCAAATCAGACGCGCCGCCAAAACCCGCGGCCGAGGTTGCGATTGAAGCAATCGCTCCGATGATTGACGAACCAACACTAACCGCGCCGGCACGCTCTTCCTCCTCGGCCTGATCTTTATAATGCTTGGCGAGAATGTGTCCCACCTCATGCCCGAGCACGGTAGCCAACTCCGTGTCGGAATTAACCTTATCGAGCAGCCCTTTATACACCATGATCGACGCGCCATTGACCGCCGCGGCATTTACCAGATCGCCCGCGTCAATCAGATGCACGGGAAATTGGTTTCGCGAGTACCCAGCCGCAACCGAAAGCTTCTGCACAACATTTTTGGTGCGCGCGAGCTGCGGTCCCGAAAAGATCTCTTGATAATTCTCATCGTGAATATGCTGCGAAACATAGTGCTCGGCTTCGACACGAAGTTCGGCCGGTGGGACTTCGGCGGCGGGCACTTGTCCGGGCTTGAAGCGCAATGTGGGCGAGCACGCGCTGAAAAGAGCAACAATTAAAATAAGAAGAACCCGGTCGATAACGGAACGCATACCTTCTCTCAAGCACAAACAGGGGAACCGCAGCGCGAAAAATCGCACGACTTTTTTACCATACTTGCGGCAAAAGACAGGAGCATTTTTTGCGCGCCGGGAAATCTCCGGCGCGCAAGCCGTTACCGTGTTTGAATGCGCATTCCGTAGAATGAACGCAGCACGAAGGCCAATCCAACCACGAGGGCGACGCATCCGATCCCGAAGGCAATCGACTTCGCTTCCACCGCGATTTCAACGGCAAGCAGTCCGAAGAGCGTGGTGAATTTGATGATAGGGTTGAGCGCCACGGAGGACGTATCTTTGTACGGATCGCCTACGGTATCGCCAACAACCGTCGCCGCATGCAGCGGGGTGCCCTTCTCCTTGAGGTCGACTTCAACAACCTTCTTAGCGTTGTCCCACGCACCACCGGCATTCGCCATGAACATCGCCTGATAGAGACCGAAGACCGCGATGGAAATCAAATAGCTGGCGAAGAAAGTCGCGTCAAAACAGGCGAATGCGAGCGTAAACGAGAATATCACCGCGAAGATATTGACCATTCCCGCTTGAGCAAATTGCGTGCAAATCTTTACAACCTCTTTCGAATCCTTAACCGATGCGCGCTCGTTCGACTCGAGATTGATATTCTTCTTGATGTATTCGACTGCACGATAGGCGCCGGTTGAAACCGCCTGCATAGAAGCGCCTGCAAACCAGTGCACGACCGCGCCACCGGTAATTAAACCGAGCAGCACGCGCGGATCAATGAGATCGAGTTTAAGATCAAGCAAAAGAATGATCGAGAAAATCATCGTCGTCGCACCGATCACCGCAGTGCCAATTAGCACCGGCTTAGCCGTCGCCTTGAAGGTATTACCTGCGGAATCGTTCTGCTCGAGATACATCTTGCCGCCCTCGAAATCAGGCTTGAATCCAAATTCCTTCTCAATCTCCTGGCTGATATTCGGAAGCGATTCGATCATCGAAAGTTCGAATACCGATTGCGCGTTATCTGAGACAGGGCCGTAGCTATCGACCGCAATCGTCACCGGCGCCATCGCGAGGAACCCGAACGCCACCAATCCAAACGCGAAAACGGCAGGCGAAATCATGATATCACCAAGACCAAGACTCGATGTCTGATACGCAATCGTCATCAATCCGACGATCGCCAAGCCTTTCCAGAAAGCGCTGAAATTTCCGGCAACCAATCCAGAGATGATCGTCAGCGAAGCGCCGCCTTCACGGGAAGCGTCGACAATTTCGGCGACATGCTTCGATTTCGCGGAGGTAAACACCTTTGTCAGTTCAGGAATCAGCGC
>CAYTAW010000111.1:0-3000 GCA_964435675.1 uncultured Bdellovibrionales bacterium | reverse complement strand
GATAATCAGCGAGAGCTTCCACCACAATCCATTCGGTTCACCGCTCAGAAGCAAATCGCTCAGAATGAACGTCAAAAGAATGGAAATAATGCAGCAGATCCAAATCAGGTCAGTAAGCGGCTTTTCATAGTCGAAGTTCTTAAGACCTTTGAAGCGCGCTTTCGATATTCCGTTGGTAATCCAGTAGGCCAGAATCGAGGTGACAATCATGAATGTGCAATTGGCAAAAAGCCAAATAATCAGCTTTGCCTGAAGCACCGCAGCACCCGCAGACGGAACAAGCACCCCATCAGCGCCGCGGGTCATACCAACCGCGAGCAAAATGAAGCTGATTAGCGCGACCGCGGTAACACCGTAGGTTTCAAACCCGTCGGCGGTTGGGCCGACCGAATCGCCTGCGTTATCGCCGGTACAGTCAGCAATAACTCCAGGATTACGAGCGTCGTCTTCTTTGATATTGAATACAATCTTCATTAAGTCAGCACCGACGTCGGCGATCTTCGTAAAGATACCGCCGCAAATACGGAGCGCCGATGCGCCGAGGGACTCCCCAATAGCAAAGCCGATAAAACAAGCGCCGGCCACATCCGCGGGAACGAGCAATAATATAGTAATCAAGAGGAGCAGTTCGACACAGATCAGGAGCACACCAATCGACATACCACAACGGAGCGGTATCTCCATAGCGGGATAGGGGTCGCCGGTCAGAGAGGCAAATGCCGTCCGGCTATTTGCATAGGTATTGAGACGAATACCGAACCAGGCCACCGAGTAAGAGCCGAGGATTCCAAGAATCGACCAGATCAGAATTAAGCCGACTTTTTCGGCCCCCATCGAGCGCAACACTCCGAAATAATAGAGCATGCAAAATCCGACGAGGATTTCGAGTACGATCAAGAACTTACCTTGCTGGAACATGTATGTTTTACATGTCTCATAAATCAGCGCCGAGATCTCGGCCATCGCCTTGTGAACCGGGAGTGCTTTCACTCGGGCAAATTCGACCAAGCCAAATATGATACCGAGCCCAGCGACTATCAGTCCAAACTGGAGGATTGCCGTACCCGCCACTTCAGAACCAAAAAGGCTGAAGGGCACCGCAAGATTTGGGATTATTAGGTCAGATTCACTGGCAAAAAGAGTTTCGGGAAAGACCACAGCCGCAACCGCTGCGATAGCGAAAAATAGTCCCGTTCGAATGGTGTTATTCATAATAAAACTATCCCTGAATGCGTATTAAAGGTGCGGCATATTGATAACCGATTAGCTCCGTTCGGTAAAGGCATGCACGGGCACAAAGCACGCGAATAAGCGGATTCCGCCGCTAACTTGCTTAAATTACGCCCCTTCCGCGCGGAGCATGAAGCTGAACAGCGTCATCGCGATAGGCGATTGGAGTACGCAAATTGATCGGGTACCCTGGGGGTAAACTGGACTAATAAGATTGCGACATGCTGGGGCTGTTTCTCTGTATTATTTTCTATTTAATAGGAGCGTTTCCCACCGGCTACCTGGTAGGACGCCTGCACGGGGTGGTAATTTGGGAGCACGGCAGCGGTAACGTCGGCGCGACCAATATTTCCCGCGTTGTGGGGAAAAAAGCGGGACTGATGACGCTTGCGGGCGACATACTTAAGGGGCTTCTGCCGCTGACAACACTTTCCGTTCTCGGTGATTTCTCGGGACAAAACCTGGCATGCTTGGGGACCTTTCTCGTTCTTGGCCACTGCGTCTCGATTCCTGGATATCTACGCGGAGGAAAAGGCGTGGCTACCGCGCTGGGGACCTATCTCGGACTGAGTCCGCTGCTTGCCCTGTCTGCGGTTATTACATTCATGGTTACCATGGCGATCTGGCGCATCGTTTCACTCTCATCAATTCTCTCCGCCATCCTAGTACCGGTGTACGCGATGATCTTTGCGTCAGAGTTTCATCAACCCATGGTACCGTGGCTGATGGTAATTTCGGCAATTGTAATCGTGCGCCACCACGAGAATTTCGGGCGCCTCATACAGGGAACCGAGAAGCGCTTTGAGTTCAAAAAGCAGCAATTGCCCACCGATCCGCCGGCTGCGGCAAACGGAAAATAACGGGGGCAAAATAACGAAGACCCCGTTTCGAAAACGCGATCTTGAAGGCGAGAGCTTGAAGGCGCAGTCCCGCCTGCGCAACGGCGCATGCGCGGATTATCCCTCGAGTTAGGCCTCGACAACCTCAAGCGCTTCGGGAGTCATGTAGGACAGGGTCCCGTTGTCCCAATTTACGTTTACTAGCAGCGCGCTTTCGTTATCTTTTTCCGTCATCTTGGCCGTGCTCTCTTGACGCACGTCTTTAACGGTTCCATAGCATCCCGCCTGCCCAATTCTTTTTACGCGATCATTTACCTTGATGGATTTTTTTGACATGAATGCTCCGTTAACAAATCGTCAGTTCAGCTATTTCGATGCTGACTGCGCGCCATACGGCGCCGCCCGATCATCACCTACTTTGCAGCGCCGGGCAATTCTCGAATCAAAAGATTGTTCCCGGAACTCCTGGATATAGCGCCTTTACCTTCGCCTCAAGCGGCGCCCGCCAAAAGTTACGAAACGGCTTTAAAACCGCCTAACGCACGATTTAACCCAGCAAATCGAACGGTTTTTCGCCGAATGATCGCTACATTCGATTTAAGAAGCGTGGCAAGGCGGTCGATCTATAGATATAGAGGGGCGCATATAGGCGCCTTTTCGGGACAGAAAGCTAAGTTGCTTCGGTACGTTAACCAGGGAGCTATGGCGCTCGTAAGATCACGTGACGAAAAAAGAGACAAATTTGTTACGCAGCATTCGGCGTCCCTGCCGCACAGCTTTGCATCTCAAATGGGTATAGAGGTTGTTTCTGTTCAACGTGAGGGTTAGGTAGACATGGCACGAGAAAGTGGGAAGTCGAACGCGCATCTGAGTTGTTCTTTCTGCGGAAAAAATCAGGAAGAGGTTCGCAAATTAGTTGCTGGACCTGGTG
>CAYTAW010000110.1:4400-9668 GCA_964435675.1 uncultured Bdellovibrionales bacterium | reverse complement strand
TCACGTGAAGCACTGGGGTCGAAAGGTCGTGCGCTATCTGCATGGTCTTGGTCCTCTTTGTTAGCCTTAAATTGCCGAAGTGCTTTGTGAACAGTTCGCCTACTGACGTTGAATCGCTTTGCAATTGCAACAATCGAACAACCGAATTCCTTCAAACGCAAAACCTCTGGCACTGAGGCTAACCCTCGCCACTCCGAGCAATCTTGCGTGATTTCGTCCAAAACACTTGGGTTTGAGGCCATACAGACCTATGCTACCACTGTATTCCCATTTGTGAGAAGTGATTCACAAGATTTTCCAGAAATCATGAAACAAAATGAATGAGCTTGCACAGGCTTTACGTCTTTGGCGCAAGAGCGTAGGACTTACACAAGAAGAATTGGCTGCACGCCTAAACGTCTCACGGGAAAGGTATGCAAATTGGGAGCTAGGAAGAGCAACGCCCCCGACAGATGTTCAGATTCAACTAGCTCAACTTGGAATGAAGGTCATTCCTGGAATGAGCAAAACGGTTGCCGCAGTTTTCGAAACGCGATCACTGTATGGCGACAATTCGGAGCATGTAAGCCTTCTTCTTGACCTCTACGGCGACTGTTCGCAAAGCGACGATGTTCGCGTCAGGGTTCGAGCCCAATTGAATAAATTACTTCATCTTGTCGAGCATGAACGAGCGCAAAACATAGAGCAATGAAAACGCTCCTAAAACCAAACCGATCCAGTTGCTAAGGTCAAATATAAAGTACCCACCCGATGCCCAGGGAAAATCAAACCCGGCAAACTGATACAGGTTCCAAACGCCAACTAAGTCCAACGAAACAGGCTTGCGGTAAGGAACCCAAAACAAAAGAAACATGGTCGCCAAAGCACAAATTAGCCAATACAATTTTGTCTTCATTTCCTTTTGATGTACCGGGAATGTGACATCTACTTTGGGTGCCAAGTTCATATAACAAAAGGCCGCCAAGACTCCGAGCGCGAGCCACTCCAAAAACAACCGGCTGTAATCAATCCCATAACGACTGGGGATGCTCCATAGAAAAGCGTATTCCGATGCGCTAGCGGTTTTCCCCTTTTCAATGTATGCCGTCGGCACTAAGAAAATAGTCCACAAGAACAGCACAACAAAAACGTTGCACCACTTTGCAAACGACCGGGCATCTTTTTCAGTGTTCATCATTACAAACCTCACCGTATTATCCAGCGCTTTGCCATTCTCCGCCGTCTTTGTGAGAAAAATTTTGTGAAAAAGTTCTCACAAACGAGAACAACCGTGCTACACTCTCTTTGTCCCCTAAACCAGGACGAGGAGAACCATGAAGCCAAACCAACCCGAACTCTTACTGCGTACCCCCGCAGCCCAAGTTGCGTTTGCTTTCCTCTGCGCGTCGGCCCCAAGCGCTGTTCGGGTGCATGGCCAGCCGCCCAAGGGCCGACCCGCTGCGGCGAAAGCCGTAGATGCCGCTATTGACCGCTACATGCGACGGCCAAGCCAGGCGATGCAGGAGTCCACCCGATGAGCCTGTGCCCCTACTGCGATTCCACATCCCTTATCCGAGCCACCATGCGCGTTCGGCGATCCGATGGCCAGCCCCACGACGTCGGGCTCCTGCTCGACACCAACTACCGTGTCACCTGCTACCAGCTCATCAGCGCGGATCCAGAAAACCTAGTCGTCGAAAAGATCAAGGCCTATGCCGATCACACCCACACCTGCCCCAAATGGCCCAAGGACGTCGAACGTGGATCGCGGGTCCATGCCCTGCCGGAAATCCAATTCCGCAATTGCCGCGAATGCGGCAAGCGCATCATATGGGCGACCAACCAGGCGACCGGCAGACGCATTCCCCTTTGCGGCGTGACCCCGGTTTACACCTTCGATGCCGAACAGGGTGCCCAAGAGGCCCTCGGAGCATTCACTAGCCACTTCGCAACGTGCCCTAATGTCGGTGCCGTCAAAGCGCGCCAAGCCGAAGGAGCCCGGCGATGATGATAGGCGAATGCCTCGGATGTCACCAAGTGGCCGCGCTTGCCCGTCAAGGACTTTGCGCATTGTGCATGGATGCCATGACCAAGTGCCCGGTCAAACCGTGCCGATTTTGCGGCAAGCCCTCCACACGCACGGTTTGCACAGAGTGCATGGAGCGCCGAAAGCTCAACGCAATTCCATCCGAATGCGCTTGCGGCCAAACGTTCATCTACCTCTTTGGCGATTTCGACATGTGCCCTAAGTGCCGACACGCTCAAAAACAAAAAGAGCGCAAGTCCAAGAATGCCAATCGGGAAAACGCCAATGCCCTCGATGAGCAAAAACCAAAGTGGACCATCGAAATTGCGGGATTTTGCATCACTGCAACCCAAATTCGTGGCGTCTACCGGTGTGATGGCGACCTCGTGATCGACCTCGAATTGCACGGCAAACGCTACCTCGCCATGCCTATTCGCGGACTTTTTCCCGCGAACCGGCCGGCCGAGCAATTGCAGGAGTCGTACCGCTACCTCTTAGCCGAGGTGGAATGCTAATGCGCTCACGCTTTCTTCCCTCGATTGACCTGTCCCACCGCGCGGCAAGATCCTCCGCCGCTAGAGGCCAGGCAACCAGACACTCGCCAATTGCCCGGCGCGAACCACAAACGCGCGTCGGGCGTTTTTTAGGCCGCTTGCGTCCCTCTCTCGTAGCTCCCTCTCCCAAAACCCAGCTACGGCGCAGCGGCCTAGAAAACCGATTTTCAACCGTTCACCTGCCGCCTCGCGTGGGCTTTGATTGGGCCGGAAACCCTGCTCGCGCTTTAAGGGTTCACGCGTTGCATGTCTTCCAAGGAAGCGCCGAATCGTTCTTGTTCATTTCTTTCGATTCGCTCCGCTCTCCTCGCGCGATCGCGGCAGGTGAACACTTTGGAGGCAACTCATGAAACCTATTGCTAACCGCTATCGCCAACGGCTAAACCAAATCGCCAACGGCTTAGCTATCGTCGCTCTTGGCACCCTCACCGTTTGGCTGACGCTGGCCGGAATCGGTGCCCTTGTCAACTTCTTAAGGAGTCTATGAAACCAAGAACCTTTGATGCAACCGAAGTCCTCGCGCGCCTGAACCGGGGAGAAACCGCTCGGGAGCTTACCGAGGCCATCCGCGAGGTTGTTGTCGGTGTGATAAACGGCGGCGAAAAAAGCGTCGGCAAAGTGAACTTCACGCTCACGATCAACAAGCTCGCGAATAACCAAATCACCTTGCGCCACACGCTCAAAGCCGTTCCACCGGCGAAGCCGTCTCAACTCACTGCGCTGTACGTCACCGACGACTATAGCCTGACCCCTGACAATCCCGACCAGGAACGCCTACCAATCCACGATCATGAATAACAAAGACCCTGAACTCACCTCTTCGCTCGGCGAGGCCTTAAGCCTCGTTGAGCGCATCGTCTCGGAACGCAACGCGTCGCTTCAGTCGCCACCAACCATAATCACTGCTAACACGCTTCGTGATGAAGCAGGCAGCGATGCGATAGGCATGCTCATTAACACCCCTACTGGCCCGCAGCTGCTTCCCGTTCCACTCGAAATAGCTCAAAAAGCTTTTCGCCCTAACGATTTTGGCAAGCATGCGGACCTTGAATCGTTTTGCAATTATGTCAATCGTTTCAAAAACGACACCACCATAATTCGCGCTTCGACCGAAATGAGAATGTGCGCGGAAATTGATTACATACCACCCGGTGGTGATCCCCGAAACACTCAAAAAGGAGGACTGGCAACCGCCTACGGGTTTAAGCCGGACCCGCTCTTTACTGCATGGAAACACGCGCTATCCGAAAGCGTGACATACAACCAAACTGCGTTAGCCGAATTCCTTGAAGAGGTCGAGCCAACCGTTATCGTTCCCGATGCCGCTGATCTGAGATCAATGGTTTTGAACCTTAGCCAAATGCGGCAAGTGAAATTCCAGTCAAAAATCAATGTCAGCAACGGCCAAGTCAACTTTGCATATTCGGACGAGGACAACGGTAACCAGACGATAGCGCTGCCCGAACGCATACGCGTGTCCTTGCCGGTTGCACTGAACAGGGCTAACAACATTGAAATGGACATCGCTCTGCGCTACCGCATTTCATCGGACGGTGAAGCACGGTTCCGGTTTAGTGCCCCTCGCCTTGCCCAACTCGTAAATGCGTGGTGGCTTTCGGAAATTGAAACCGTTGAGCGGCTGACCGACGTTCCCGTTTACCTTTATTCGAACAACTAGCACCCCAAATACCCTAACACCAGCCGGTGGGCGGGCCTCTCCCGCCCCCGGCAACTCCAAAGAAACACCCATGGAACTCACTCAAATGAAATGGCACTGGGACCAAAGATACGCCTGGTTTTTGGAAGATGCAACTGCCAGGCATGGCATGGTGAAAGTGTCTGTCACTCAAGGCGGCGAAATTGAATGGCTCGGATTCGCGTACGGCGTTACCCATGATCCAATTCGCACGATCTCGCTTAGCAACGCCAAGAAGCAAGTCGAGGACTTACTGAAATGCAACAAAGAAACACCCATGGAACTCACTCAAATGGAATGGCACTGGGACCAAAGATACGCCTGGTTTTTGGAAGATGCAACTGCCAGGCATGGCATGGTGAAAGTGTCTGTCACTCAAGGCGGCGAAATTGAATGGCTCGGATTCGCGTACGGCGTTACCCATGATCCAATTCGCACGATCTCGCTTAGCAACGCCAAGAAGCAAGTCGAGGACTTACTGAAATGCAACCAACTACAACCGACACCAAAACTCTAATTATCACTCGCGAAATGCTGGACGAGAATGGCTACTACAATGGCCCCGAGGATGTAACCAATTTTCAAGGGAATATTGAAATCGAGGCCGATCTTGGGTGGGTCCGTTTCAAAAATAATCTCCATGTCTCAGGCTCCATTACCTGTCGAAATGGCACGGGTATCGAAGCTGGCACGGGTATCAAAGCTGGCACGGGTATCAAAGCTGGCGAGTATATCAATGCTGGCACAGGTATCGAAGCTGGCACGGGTATCAAAGCTGGCTTGGGTATCGAAGCTGGCGGGGGTATCAAAGCTGGCGGGGGTATCAAAGCTGGCTGGGGTATCAAAGCTGGAACGGGTATCAAAGCTGGTGGACGTATCGAAGCTGGCGAGCGTATCGAAGCTGGCGCGGGTATCGAATCTGGTGGGCGTATTGAAGCTGGCTGGGGTATCGAAGCAGGCGAGTATATCAATGCTGGCACGGGTATCGAAGCTGGCTGGGGTATCAAAGCTGG
>CAYTAW010000110.1:0-4300 GCA_964435675.1 uncultured Bdellovibrionales bacterium | reverse complement strand
GCGAGTATATCAATGCTGGCACGGGTATCGAAGCTGGCTGGGGTATCAAAGCTGGCGCGGGTATCGAGGCTGGCGGGTATATCAAAGCTGGCGCGGGTATCGAGGCTGGCTGGGGTATCAAAGCTGGCGAGGGTATCGAGGCTGGCTGGGGTATCAAAGCTGGCGAGGGTATCGAGGCTGACTGGGATATCAATGCTGGCGGGTATATCAAAGCTGGCATGGGTATCGAGGCTGGCTGGGGTATCAAAGCTGGCGAGGGTATCGAGGCTGGCTGGGGTATCAAAGCTGGCGAGGGTATCGAGGCTGGCGGGGGTATCGAAGCTGGCAAGGGTATCAATGCTGGCGGGTGTATCGAAGCTGACTGGGATATCAATGCTGGATTTTCTATTGTCTGTAAAACCATACGCGCAAAGCTGAGAATTTTTGCAGGACTTGTAAGTTGGAGGGTTCCAACCGACGAAGAACTTCAAATCCGTTGTGAGGAATTACTAGAGGGCACGGTTGCCTTTGGGGAGTTGGTTCTGATTCCCAAAACCCAGGAGGAAAAATGAATAACTCCGACTGGAAAACGCCGATGCTCACGTCGGTTATCGTGATGGGACTCGGCACGTCTGCCGCAGCGGCGACAAAAAGCGTCCCATTATTTCAAATTACCGTCGGCATCACTATTCTTCTATTCGGTTTCGCGCTCGGGAGAATGCGCTAGGAACAACTATGAGCTACGCCAAAAACACCACTGTACCTATTGTGAAATCTCAATTTGAGATATTGGGATACCTAGAAAAATCCAGCATCAGCAAACATGCGTTTCTGACGGACAACCATGAATCTGCAATCGTGTTCGAGCGCAAGGGCGTCGGATACAAAATCTCAATTCAAATGCCCGATTCAGGAGACAAGTGTTTTCGATACGATGGGCGCGGTAGGGCATTAAGCGCGGACCAAAAAAAGAAAAATTCGATGCGGAATGCCGCCGCCGATGGCGCAGTTTATGCCTACTCGTCAAAGCCAAACTTGTGGCCGTAGACGACCAGATCACGACGTTTGAGGAAGCGTTTATGTCCGATATTGTGGTCCATGGTGGGCAAACGATGGCCCAAGCGGTCCTGCCCGCCATCACCTCGAACCCGGAGCGCATAGGAGCCGCTATGAGTTCGTTTATTGCCGCACTCCCCGAACGTACCGCAGAACAACCATGACCGAAAACAAACCCGCACTAGTCTTACAAGTCGCCATACAAGGCGCTACCGTTTATTGCCAAGTCCTGGAGCAGGACGACACCAGAATCAAGCGCGGTAGCGGGACGATATTTGAGTATGACGGTTTTTATATTAGCTCCTCATTTTTCCCGGAGTTTAACGAGCAACAAAACGCAATACGGATTCGCGGGCACAAAACCCAAACCGACAACAGTATTTTTAACCGAACATTTTCGTACCCCGATGTTGCTCAAGATTTCGTTGCTAAATTACGCGCCTGTGTTGCTGCGTTCAACGAGAGCGTAAAGCTGCCCATTGACCCGGAGCCCCTTAACTGGGAAGTGATCAAGTGAAACTTTACTACCAAATTTCCCCAAGTGAAACCGAACTTCAATCCGCACTGGAATTCTGGCAGAATAAATTGCGATTGCGGGATTGGGATATTTCCGCTAAAGTCGTTCCAATCAGTGAATTCCCTGATAACCTATGGCACGGGGATTGCTGCCACTTGCATGGCGCTATGACGGCAAAAATTCGCATTGCCCGCCCGGAATCCGATTTCCCGTCTAACCAATTGCTCGAACCCGACTGGGAAGACACCCTTGTTCACGAACTTTTGCACGTTATATTTTCGACCATCGTAGCCGACCAAGGTACACCAGAAGTCGAATCGGTCATAACCCGCCTCGCCGGTGCCTTTGTGTCCCTGTACCGCGAAGCCAAAACCCAGGAGGAAGAGTAAATGGACCAACGCAGTGAACTTGTCACCATTGTTAGAATTCCATCCAATATACGAATGAACGTCGAGGATATGCCAGGGAGATATTGGGAATTCACCGTCCCTCTCGATTGGACTTATCTCTCGTTCCACAGCAACTCGATCCTGAAGTTTTTTGAACTGCCAAACGGCGCGAGGGTAGGGGTCAATGCTTTTAGCTACCATGGCGCAATCTGGATTCATGCGTCAATATCCCGGCCCGACCGGTTACCAGATTACGCCGACTTGTGCTATTTGAAGGAGGTTGTTTTTGGCCCTCACCGGGTATGCGCTCAGGTTTTCGAGGAAACCGAACACCACGTAAACATACATCCCAATTGTCTTCATTTGTGGGGACCAAATTTCAGTTCTAACTGGCCTCTGCCTAGGTTTACCGAGGGAACAATATGATCACTACCTACCTTGACCATCAAAACAGACTTACCATCACTGTGGAAATCGGTCCAAATGCTTCCCTTGAGGAGCTTTACTCCGAAGTTGAGCAGTTCTTCCAAGAGCGTCATGCAGATTTGCGCACCCAACCAACCAACGACCAAATACTGGATTTTCTTTTAGCCGAACGGAGCTACCTGGAGCCACCCAAATGAACGAACAAGAATTAAAACACCACCTTTCAAATGCCGCTGAGAAAGCGGTCAATACCGCGTTATCTGAGTACAAGGAAGACCCAACGTTATTCTCAACAGAATTATCAGAGGTTGAAAACACTAAGGAAGATATTAAGACTTGGATTGACAAAATGGATTCCCTTGTTGCATCTGTGCTTCTCGCCATTGTTGCGACATCACAAATTTATGACCAACTTGAAACAGCATCCGCTCGTAAGGAGCCACCCGAATGAGTAACTACAAACCAGTGCCGGTAGAAGCCGCGCAATCCATCGCTGAAAAGTACGACAAAGCCATCGTGATCGTGTGTTCACACGACCCAATACACGGATTACTGCACACCACGACTTACGGTACCAGCCCGCACAACAAAGCGATGGCCGCACAAGGTGGAGAAATTGCAGCGCGGGCACTAGGCGGACTGACTGATCTGGCAATCAATTTTGAGGATTACCGGTTGGCTAAAGCAAGGTCGCTACTGGCAGCGCTAAAGGGCGTAATGGCACAAATAGCTGCTGGAGTTCTTGTGCGCAGCGTTGCCGACGATGCCGACCACGGTTGGGCATTGCGCCAAATGGCGCTTGTAATGGCGCTTAAGACCGCAGATGCAGCAATAGAGGATGCGGAGAAATTCATCTCATTAAACGAGAAAGAAGTCGTTACCGGCGATGACTTTTGCGACCCGAATGGCAGCAGCCCTGCAGAGGTAAGGATTGACCCGGAGCCCCCCGAATGACCCACGGGCCTACCTGTGCAACGTTGTTTTCTGGTGCTGAATGTGCTGGTGTAGGGCTCGAGCGCGCAGGATTCAAAATCATATGGCACTCGGAAATTGCAAAAGCGCCTTGTGCGGTTCTCCGTTTTCGTTATCCCGGAACTTCCAACCTCGGGAACGTCTCAGAAATAAACCCTGACAAAATTGAAGCCCCATTTTTGCTATGGATGTCTCCGCCGTGCCAAGACTTAAGCATCAACGGCAAACGTGCGGGGCTTAGCGGGGATAGAAGCAGACTATTTTATGAAGGAACTCGAATCGCAAACAACCTTGTTCGACGTGGAACCCGCTTCGTTGTCATGGAGCAGGTACCTGGCCTCCTTACCTCGCATCGAGGCAACGACTTTCGTGATGTCCTGCTCGAGTTTCTCGAGTTGCGGCCGGTTGACCTTGCGTGGCGAGTGCTGGACAGCCAATGGTTCGGAGTGGCCCAAAGACGCTCGCGTTTGTACTTTGTCCTCGATTTTGGAGGTGAACGCGCATCCGAAATACTCGCTCTCGCCGAAAGCTTGTGCAGGCATCCTGCGCCGGTCCGAGCAAAGAGGGAAACCGCTTCCGAACGGGTTGAAACAGCTTTTGGAGATTGTGGCTATTCGATCCCAGAAGTAGCGTGTACGCTTGGCGTTGCAGGTAGCACGGCGAATGATTTAGCGAGGCTTGGCGCAGTTATCCCTATAAAGGAAATCGCATCAAACCAGTGGTCCAAAGGCAACGTCAAAAATGCTTGCGGTCCAGGAATTGGTAATTCTGGTGATCCAATGTATTGCTTAGGCGCTCTTGCCTGCAATATACACGGGGTCGCATTTTCCCATAACGCATCCATAGCTCAAACGATGCAGGTTTTTGACGAGTTCACCCCAACGCTATCTGCTTCGCCAACTTCAAACCCCGCAGTTTGTGACAATTGGACCGTGCGGCGGATAACGCCGCTTGAGGGCGA
>CAYTAW010000109.1:0-9679 GCA_964435675.1 uncultured Bdellovibrionales bacterium | reverse complement strand
GTGATGGAGGAGGGGGGCATACGATCGGGGGATGATGGAGCTTAAATGTACTGTTCGAGCGGGGGCGTCGGCGGGATCGCCTGTTGTTTTTATGATCCACGGGCGGGCGGGGAACCTCTCGGTCATGACGACATTCGATCGCTCAGTCCCCGAACACTGGCACCGCGTCTACGTCGAGGCGCCTATCGCTGACCCCGTGGGGGGATTTAGTTGGTGGAATATTCAAGACGAGCAAAATCGAGATCGGCAGCGGGCAGATTCTGAAGCTACTCTGAATGATTTTATTTTGCACTATGCGCAAAGAAATCAACTTCAGCCCGTCAAGACACTCGCATTTGGATTCTCTCAGGGAGCGGCGATACTCTCTAGTTTGTCACAAAAAATTCCTGATGCACTACATGGAGTAGCGTTCTTGAGTGGATTTATTTTTATCCAGGATATAGGCCCGCATAAAATGCTTCCTAAGGTCTTCATAGCTCACGGGACGGAGGATCCCGTTGTTCCGCTTGCGAAAATCGAAAAAGGCATCGACCATCTTAGAGCGCACGGATACGACGTAGAGCTTGTTACCGAAAAGATTGCGCATAAGGTCGGTATACAAGGCATGCGTTCGCTCAAAGACTGGATAACAAAGCACTTCGCCCCGTAGTCTTCAACATAAACCCCCGTGTTGCTCCGGAGGGTGAATTCTCGTACTCTAGCCAACGAACTCAATCCTAGCGGGAGTATTATGATTATCGTTTTAAGCGGGACAAATCGGCCTGGTTCCAATACGAAAAAAGTAGCCGACTCAGTATTGTCGCGAACAAAGAGTGCCGCCCCCGGCGTAGAGGTCCGCATGCTCGATCTCGCCGCTATGCGCCCAGAGATTTATGATCCTTCTTCCTACGGTGAAAAACCAAACTGGTTTATTGACGAATTTCAAAATCCAATTCTCAACGCAGCCGGCTTGGTCATCGTTACGCCTGAATACAATGGTTCATTTCCCGGCGTGTTGAAATATTTCATCGATATGCTCAAATTTCCTGAGAGCTTGGTTGGGCTCCCCATCGCGATCGTCGGAATTTCTGCCGGCCAGTTCGGCGCCGTGCGTTCCGTAGAGCAGCTTTCGATGATCTTGCACTATCGCAAGGCTCACCTGTTTGGCGAGCGGCTCTTTATCCCCGCCGTGCATCAAGCGTTGTCACCTTCAGGATCGCTCGGCGAACTCGATGCGCGTCTTGATGCGATGATTTCGGGGTTTGTGTCCTTTTCGTGCGCGATCAAGAACGGAAAATAGTTCGGCGATGAAGAAAGCGCTGGTAACTGGAGCAGCAGGATTTGTCGGTGCATCCGTCTGCCGTGAGCTATTAGCCCATGGATATTCGGTCACAGCGCTTGTACGTGACACCACTAAACGCGATGCGCTCGCAGGGCTCGATATCTCTTATGCAATAGGTGATATCACTGACAGTGCGTCGTTGCGCAAGGCAATTCCGGGGCACGAGTTCGTATTTCATATCGCGGCGCTTTTTAGAGAAACGCGCTTCCCCGATCACGTCTATTTCGACGTAAACTTCGGCGGCACCAAGAACGTCCTCGAGGTCTGCCGCGAGTCCGGGGTTCGTCGGCTGATCTATTGCAGCACAACTGGCGTTACCGGTGATATTAAAGACCCTCCCGGCGATGAGACGTCGCCTTATGCTCCGCGCGACGTGTATCAGGAATCAAAAACCGAAGCGGAAAAATTTCTTCTCGCGGAAATGAAAAATACAGGCACTGAAATTGTAGTTATTCGTCCAATAATGATTTGGGGACCACGTGACACGCGCCTCCTTAAAATGTTCCGTGGCATCAAGCGCGGCCGCATGCCTATTATCGGTTTTGGTAAGACGCTCTTTCATTTTGTTATGGTCGACGATTTGGCGCGCGGCTTCCGCTTGGCAGCGGAAGTTGAGAATGCGAAGGGAAATCTTTATCTCATCGGCGGCAGAGAGATTGTGCCGATAGATCGCGTCTTTAAGGTAATCGCCAAAGAGGTCGGGGGCCGGGTTTGGCCGTTTCGGATCCCTAAAACGCCAATAATGGCTCTTGCCTGGCTCTGT
Source organism: uncultured Bdellovibrionales bacterium (assembly GCA_964435675.1). Classification (GTDB taxonomy): domain Bacteria; phylum Bdellovibrionota_C; class UBA2361; order UBA2361; family CAYTAW01; genus CAYTAW01. The sequence continues at coordinate 7,595 of CAYTAW010000109.1, read as the reverse complement.
GAGTTGGTTTGTAAACCCTTCGGCATCGAGCCACCCCTCTATCGCCGCCGGGTTGAATTCTTTACCAAAACTCGTGCATTTTCCTGTGAAAAAGCACGCCGTGAGCTTGGTTTCGAGACGGCGAATTCTTTTGAACAGGAAGTTAAGATAATTGCCGATTGGTATAAGATAAATGGGTGGTTGTAGCCGGCGTTTGTCCTAAAAAATGACATCGCTGCCTGCCCGCAAGACATTGCAAGTGTTTGATATTTTAGCTAAAATCAACCGACGGCGTGTAGTTCGGTAGGCGTATATGACGGCTGATATCTCCGAGTTAATTGAAAAGTACGGGCCAAACGGAGGCCTGATAAAAGATCTCTTTGAGCGTTATCTTTTGGACGAGACTCTCGTGCCTGAAGAATGGGCGCTATTTTTCCGCCAGAACGGTTTTGAAGGCGGTGTTCTTCATTCTTATCAAAATGGTCACGCGCAAAACGGATCCTCTGTGGCGCCAGCTGAGCGTCCAACTATTCAATCAAAAGCTGCCGCTGCTGCGGGGTCATTAGTTCAAGTTTACCGAGAGAAGGGGCATTTCGCGGCGCGCATTAACCCGCTTTCAAAGGGCATCGTTCCTCCGCCGTACCCGCCCGAAATGACGCTCGAGTATTATGGTTTGCGCGAATCGGATCTTGATGACCGTGTATCCACTATGGGCCTCATTGACACGCCCGAAACGACGCTGCGCGGGTTAATCGCTACTCTCGATGGTATTTATTGTGGCTCGATCGGATTTCAATATTCTCACCTCTCCCGCCCTGAAGAGCGGCAATGGCTCGGGGAGCGCATCGAGAAGCGCTCGGTAGCGCTTGGGGCGAATGAACGTCGCGAGAATTTGCAACGATTGGTCGAAGCTGAAGCCTTTGAGAATAATCTTCACCGCAAATATATCGGTAAGAAATGGTTCTCGCTGCAAGGGGGCGAAACGTTGATTCCGATGGTGCACGAAATGATTGAGCGTGCGGCCGAATCCGGGACGAAAGAGATCTTTTTCGGAATGGCACATCGCGGTCGCCTTAACATTCTCGTTAACACGCTCGGCAAGCCGCTCTCGCAAGTTTTTGCCGAGTTCGAGGAAGAGAGCGTTGCCACGGCAATTGGTTCAGGGGACGTAAAATATCATCTCGGTCGCACCCATTTTCACCACGCGCGAAACGGGGAAACCGTTCGCCTGGAGCTCGCCCCGAATCCTTCTCATCTTGAATTCGTCAATCCAGTGGTCGAAGGGATGGCGCGCGCCCGGCAAGATCTCAGCTTTCAGCGAGATCGTAAGGCCGTAATTCCTCTTCTTCTGCACGGCGATGCTGCGTTCATCGGACAGGGCGTGGTATATGAAACACTGAACTTCTCGAACGTTGGATCTTATTCGACCGGCGGAACGGTTCATGTCGTAATCAATAATCAGATCGGCTTTACCACGACGCCCGATGAGGCGCGCTCGTCTGTTTACTGTACCGATTTGGCGATCGGTCTCGAAATCCCCGTGTTTCACGTGAATTCGGAAGATGTTGAAGCGTGTCTTTGGGTATCAAAGTTAGCGATCGATTTTCGGCAGCGGTTTGGACGAGATGTAATCATCGATCTCTATTGCTATCGCAAGTTCGGTCATAACGAGAGCGACGATCCAAGTTTTACTCAGCCGTTGATATACGCTGGCATCTCCGAGAAGCGACCGCTTTCGGAGATTTACGCGAACACGTTAATCAATGAAGGCGTCGTTACGCAGGAAGATTTTAAAGCGCTGCATTCCGCCTATCGTAAGGCATTCGAAGATGCTGATTCGAACCGCACCGTTTCGATTATCGGTGAAGCGTGCACGACGCTTGGCCGTATGCGCATTCCGAATCCCGAAAGCGGCGTGCCTGAGGATGAATTGAAAGAGATAGCGCGCGCGCTTGTCGAGTTTCCCGAATCGTTCAATCCTCATCCGAAGCTGCGTAAGCTGCTTGAAAAACGCGTCGAGACGGTAACCGTCAGTGCGGAGGGGATCGAGTGGGGCGTCGCGGAAGCTCTCGCCTTCGGCTCGCTCCTTAAGAATGGCACGCAAATCCGTTTCAGTGGCCAAGACGTATGGCGCGGAACTTTCAGTCACCGGCACTTAGTGCTCGACGATTATCAGGTGCAGCAGTCATTTAGTCCATTGCAGGCGTATTCCGATCGCCACCGCCAGGCACAGTTTGATATCTACAACAGCACGCTCTCGGAAGCAGGCGTGGTCGGCTTCGAGTTTGGGTATGCGGCGTATGCGCCCGAGTCGCTAGTGCTTTGGGAAGCTCAGTTCGGCGATTTCGGAAATGGTGCGCAGGTCTTCCTCGATCAGTTCATTTCGAGCTCCGAAGCGAAGTGGGATCTCACCTCTGGTATTACAATGCTCTTGCCCCATGGCTACGAAGGGATGGGGCCCGAGCATTCAAGCGCCCGCTTAGAGCGCTATTTGCAGCTCTGTGGCGAAGGAAATATGGCCGTGTGTTATCCATCGACCGCGGCCCAGATTTTTCATCTGATTCGCCGTCAAGGTCTCCTCGCCGTCAAGCGTCCGCTCATCGTAATGACGCCCAAGAGCTTGCTCCGTCATCCGGGCGCCGCATGCCGCTTGTCGGACCTCACCTCGGGCTCTTTCCAGACAGTGATCGAAGATCAGCTTGGTTCCGACGAGCAGGTCGAACATATCGTACTGCTCAGCGGAAAGATTTATCACGAAGTGATCGACGCCTTGAAGAAGGCCGAAGTCAAAAATGCCCGCGTACTCCGCCTCGAGCAGCTTTATCCGTTCCCGCAGTTCGAAATCAAAAAAGCTCTTAAAGAGATGAAGCCGAAGAGTTTTGTTTGGGTCCAGGAAGAGCCACAAAATATGGGAGCGTGGAGCTACATCGAGCCATACATCCGGGGCCGTCTTGGTTCCGAAGTTGCTTATATCGGGCGTCCGGTAAGCGCCTCGACGGCGGCCGGTTCTAACAAACGTCACATTAAAGAGCAGCAGCAGCTCATAAAAGAACTGCTTGAATACGTTAAGAAGTAGCTGATTTTTTCTCTTTCTCGGGTTCCTACGGCGCATCGCTGTACGGTGTGATCGGCTCGCCGCATCTAGCCTCGCGTACAAAAGATTCGGCGCATTATCAAAACACCTACGGTGCAGGAACTCGGGAAGGATTGAATGTCCGTGGAACCCACTCTGAACTCGTGCTAGATTTAGCCCAACTTTGAACAGCGGCGTTTAGTGAACAGTATTTTTTTCGATCTCGAGACTACGGATAAAAATCCGATCGGACAGATTCTCAATTATTCCTTTATTCTTGTCGACGACCAATTCGAACCGGTCGACGAGCTGTCGGGTTTGATTCAGATATCCCGCCTGCAAATTCCCTCACCGCAGGCGATTCTCGCTAATCGCGTCGATGTGTTCGAGCATCAACGCCTCGCCCAAGATACGGAAAAAACGGCGATGGCGAAGATTTTTCAATTTTTCTCTCGCGCTTTGGAGACCACGGCGCCTGGGCAAAAACTCCCGGTCATCGGCTATAATTCGTGCCGCTTCGACATTCCCTACCTTCGTACGAGCTTCATTCGAAACGGCATTAATCCATATTTTAATGGGCGCATCGTTCTCCGCGACCTACTATTTGCCGGACGTAAGCTGGCCTCGTTGCGCGACGATTTCCCGCGCAGTGCCTCACGAAACGCGGCAAAAGATCAGGACCGCGTTTCGCTAACGCTGGAAAATCTCGGGCATGAATTTGGGCTGCTGAGCGGCACACAGTCGCATGAATCGCGCGCCGACGTGTTGCTTACGATCGCGCTCGCCAAGGTCTATCGCGAACGCTACCATCTCGATGTGCGCGATTTTGATGCTTTCGAGGCGCTTAGGGATCAGAGCAAACCGGTGCGCGGCATGACACGCTGGATGATTACCCCGAATTATGCGCTGGCCGAAAAAGAGCGCTTCCTGCGTAATCCTATGGTGCTGCTTGATTTTGATTATCGTTCGTCTCTTTGGATCGATCTCAAGCGATTCGCCGAGAAATCCGATCGCAGCGCGATTTCATGGTTCAATCACAGCGGCGCGCAACAGTTCGTTGTGGGGGAGCAAGAACCGCTTTCACCAGCGGAACAAAAAAGCGTTGAAGCGGCGCTTCTCGCGTTTAAAGATATTACGTTGAAGAACTTCTTCGAAGTAAGCAGCTGTGATATTGAGCAGGATATCTATCGTTTAGATTTTGATGCCATTGGTGCGCTCGAGGCCGCGATTTGGCGCGGCGACGGCGAGGCCATCAAAAAGGTTTCTAATCGCGATGCGCGCGTGGTCCTCATGCGGCACCAGCTCGCGGCGTATCCGCTGACTTCCGATCTCACTGACGTGCTCGGCAAGCGCCTCGCGCAGTATGCCGAATACCGATATGGCGGAAAGGCGCAGTTGGTTAAATCCATCAACGAGGGAATCTCCGAAGAAAAGCTCAAAGAGGCGTACCATCCGACGCTCGATGCGACGCTTGTCGAAATCGGCGAATTGAAAAGAACTGAGTCGAACAGTGAGTCTCTGAAGCTACTCGAGAGTCTGGAGCAATTCATCCGCCAATCAGCGGTCTTTCAAGTATTGCAGGGGAATAAGCAGACTGCCCGCTGAGGCGCAGACGCCAATGACGATCATCCATAGCCCCGCATATTGCACGAACAAATAAAATCTCTGGCTTACCTTAAGCCGGCGAATCTGCTGTTGTTCGCGATCGGTATTAACGGTCGGATCGGCGAGGGGAATAATTGTCGACTGTGGGTGCGATAGATTGCGCTCGACTTTCGCGATTAGCTCCATGCACTGTCGCACCTTTCGGCTGCCGTAATAAAGATTCCCTGTGCCGAGCACAAGCAAAAGCAGCGCTAGCGATACAAGTACTGTCCGCGTGCGTACCTTTATCGGCACATGCTCTTGATTGTTTTCGATTTGAGATCCGGCATCTTCCATATGCGGATCATTCTGCAACATTGTACCGCTCTTCAACAGCGCTTCGGCCAAATTTTCACTCACGTTTTACATTGTAAAGCCATACGGTTATCCAAGACAATTCTACTTTTTGATTGTCCAAATCGACTCTTTAAGCGATCATGAGTCTATGGTTTGTCGACAAGGGCGCGCGCGCGAAGAACGCGGCATCGGGCGCCTCACTCTCATCGTTTTTGGCACGATAGGCGCAATTGCGGCGTTTTGCGCCTATCAAATCGTGCCGTTCTATTACTATTACTTCGAATTACTCAATCAGATGGAGGCGGTTATTCGCGTAGCCGGAATTGAAGACGACAGGAAAATTCGTGGCAAGCTAGACTATCATATCAAAAAAATGCAAATTCCGGCGGAGATCGATCAGCTTAAAATCGTTCGCGAAGGCAATCACATGAAGCTATCGCTAAAATACGAAGAGGTGTTTTACATCACCTACCGCGGCAAGACCTACGATCTATATGTCTTTCCATTCCTTGCTCAGGTTGAAGGCAATTTTTAGGCTGCGCGCGCGGCTGAGCTCGTTAAGTATCCTATTGAAATTTGAGCGAAAGTGGTTATTAGATTTGAAGCAGCCGATCAATTTGAAGAGTGGCGGCTGTTGGTAAATAAGCGAGATTAAAGGGAAATGAAGTTTCAGGATTATTACGAGACGCTTGGTGTTAGCCGTACGGCTTCCGCGGACGAGATTCAAAAGGCGTACCGCAAATTGGCGCGAAAGTTTCACCCTGACGTCAATAAAGGCAAAGACGCTGAGGACAAGTTCAAGCAATTGAGCGAGGCGTATGAGGCGCTCAAGGATCCCGAAAAGCGGGCGCGATACGATCAACTAGGCGCCAACTATCGCGCCGGCCAAGAATTTCGTCCGCCCCCTGGATTTGACGCAAGTGGGTTTGATTTTTCTGGGCAGGGATTTGGCGCTAGTGGATTCAGTGATTTTTTCGAATCCCTTTTCGGGGGAGGGTCTATGTTCGGGGGCGCCGAACAGATGTTCGGGAATCAACGCTTTCAAGGCGCAAAACAGGCGCGCTCATCGGTTCCCGAAGCAGAAATTTCGCTAACTCCCGATGAAGCTATTAACGGTGTGCAAAAGATGCTCTCGATTCAGATGATGAGTCCGGGAGCGCGCGGCGGCGGGGTCCCGGTAACGCGCACGTTGAATGTCCGTATTCCGCCGCTTACCGGCCAAGGAAAGCGCATTCGCATAGGTGGCAAGGCGGGATCTCCCGATGAGATTATGCTGCGAGTTACCGTCACCGGAACTCGCGATGTGCGGATAAGCGGTGATGACTTGATTCGCACGCTTAAAATTGCTCCGTGGGAAGCGATGCTCGGCGCAACGATTGCGCTCGATCTTCCCGACGGCGAGATCAAGCTTGGCGTGCCTGCCGGAAGCCAGAGTGGGCAAAAGTTACGCGTGCGCGGGAGAGGGCTCCCGAAAAAAACGGCAAAGGAGCGCGGAGATCTTTTTTGCGAGCTGCAGATAGCAGTGCCTAAATCATTGACTGACGAGGAAGAGAAGCTAGTCAAGAAATTGCAGGATGTTTCGGAATTTAAACCGAGAAAATAAGTGTAGAAAAGGAATGGTATGGATTTTAACCGATTAACCCAAAAGTCTCAGGAAGCGCTGCACAACGCGCAGAATGTTGCGGCGCGTTTCGGACATCAGGAACTCGATGTCGAGCACCTTCTGAGCGCGTTTTTAAGTGACGCTGGTGGCGTGCTGCCGCGTGTACTCACCAAGATGGATGTTCCCGCCGAAAATTTTTCGAAGGCGGTTAGTGAGCTGCTTGAAAAACGCGCGCGCGTTTCCGGACCGGGCGCTGAAGTGGGAAAGGTCTTCGTTACGCAGCGCCTCAATAAAATTTTGGCCGATGCAGAAGAGCAAAGTAAGCGCTTGAAAGACGAATACGTTTCGGTCGAACATTTCGTGCTGGCAATTTTGCAAAACGAGTCCAATTCTCCGCTTGGAAAAGTTTTCACCCAGTTTGGTGTTACGAAGGATAGATTCTTAAGCGCGCTTACCGCGTTACGCGGAAATCAGCGTGTGCAGAGCGCAAATCCGGAGGCGACCTACGAAGCGCTCGAACGATATGGGCGCGACTTAGTGCAGGAAGCGACCAAAGGCAAGCTTGATCCGGTCATTGGTCGCGACGATGAGATTCGCCGCGTCATTCGTATTCTTTCGAGAAAAACGAAGAACAATCCGGTATTAATCGGGGAGCCTGGAGTCGGCAAAACCGCAATCGTCGAGGGGCTCGCGCAGCGTATCGTGCGCGGTGATGTGCCCGAGGGGCTGAAGAATAAGAGCATTTTTGCCTTGGATATGGGCAGCCTAATTGCCGGGGCGAAATACCGCGGTGAATTCGAGGAGCGCCTCAAGGCGGTTTTACAAGAAGTAAAAAACTCGGAAGGACGTTTAATTCTCTTCATCGACGAGCTCCATACGATTGTCGGAGCTGGAAAAACCGACGGCGCGATGGATGCTGGCAATATGCTCAAGCCTATGCTGGCCCGCGGAGAACTGCACTGTATCGGCGCCACCACCGAAGATGAATATCAAAAATAT
>CAYTAW010000108.1:0-9701 GCA_964435675.1 uncultured Bdellovibrionales bacterium | reverse complement strand
TATCGGTCTTCTTAAATCGGTTCCTCTGGGCTACCCAGTGAGCGGCGAAATTACCTCTGGATTCGGCTTTCGGCTTTCTCCATTTGCGCATTCGGTAAAGATGCATCAGGGTGTCGATTTTTCCCTTCCGCGCGGCAGCTATATCTATTCCACGGCGTTCGGAATTGTTAAGACGGTCGAACGCAATAGTACCTATGGACTGCGCGTTGATATTGACCACGGCAGCGGGGTAATGACTCGTTACGCGCATCTTTCTCGCGCGCTCGTAAAGGAAGGTCAGGAAGTTTCTCGCGGACAGATTGTTGGTCATGTCGGTTCGACTGGCCACTCAACCGGCCCTCATCTTCATTATGAAATCCGCTTGAATGACAAAGCGAAGAATCCAAGCAAGTTCATGGATCTCGCCTATCGGTTGAATTCGATTCTTCGCTAATTTGGCGAAGGCCTTCCACCTTATAGTAGGTTGTACAGGAAAAACGAGTGGCATCGGGCGCTACACACGCGCTGATCGCAGTCGAGGCTATTAGAATTGAATATTGTCACCGATATAATCGACCTATACGACCGGATGCCCCAGGCCGCGCTGCCCGCGATCGTTATTCCCGGCAGCGAATATGATGGCCGCAGTTTTGTTAATCCGGTGTTTCGCATCAAGGCCGATTCGCCAGATGCGCTCTCGATTCACTTGACCGCGGAGCGCACGGATTTTGCTGTGCTGCAAGAAATTCGCGCGGCGGCAGTGAAAAATCAGCCCTCGCTACAGGAGGTTCTCAATGAACTGAGTTCCCCCGAGGGGCGGAAGGTGAGCAACATCGGTGTTTCCGCCGCGATTACGGTGAGCATCGATGGCGAGCGCTTCGCGGTGCTTCAGTATCGCCCGCACAGTAATGTGCACGGGTTGATTTCGGGGTATGTCGATGCGCGAAGCGCCGAGGAGACGGTTTTGAGTGGAAGGGAGTTAGTGACGTTTCACACACTCGAAGAGTTGCGTCAGGAATTTATCGCGGCAAATCGCCCCGGTGATGTGCTGCGCGGAAGCGTAAGCGGCGATCCCTTGCGCGACGTGCTAGGCGAATTAGTAATTGGCCGTGGCGATGCACTGCAGCGCGGGACTGGGGAAGTAGTGAATCTTGGCGCCGCATATTCGAAGTTGTCCTACGAGGACGGCGCGCGCCGGTGGCACCTGCGGCAGACTGAGCTGCCCAGTTATGTCTTCAATCTTCATGGCGTTACTACGCAGGAAATTGATCACGCGCCCCTGGCCAATGTTGGATTCCAATATTCGCAAAGATGGAATGCCGGTCAGCTTCTTTATTCGTTCGAACTATCTCTTCCGGCTGATCGGGAAGGGCTGTTCTTGTTCCATGCGGAAGACGGTCCGATCGCCGGAGCTGAGCCGTGGCGGCTTGAAACTCAACTTAGTCCCGATAATCTTGTTTTGTTCAAGCTTGATAGCTCTGGGTTTTTATCAGAAAACACGTACTATTTCCGCGATGGCGCGCTGGTTCGGCGCGATGAGTTCGACCGATCGAATATCGTGCTCTCGGCCGCATTCGCCGGGCCGCTCGAGAATAACGCGCGCTATGCCGGCTTCACTGACCGTGGCGCGATGCCCTTCAACGAATATCGGGAAATGCTCAAGAGCTACCATTCTTAGACCTTCGCTCTTTTAGAACGGGGGTATATTGAGGCGCTCAAAATACAAACCCTTGTTACTAGATCCCCTTATTGCTATTAAAGATTACGAACTTATCCTCGTTCGTGAGTGTTTTTGTCATGACCCTTACCCCCCAATATGCCGAACGCGGCAGTGCCTTTCGTGGAATTCTGATTTTTCTCTCGATTATTGCAGCAGTCGTCGTCGGGGTAGCGTACACCTTCGGATATGTCGTTCCTCCGGGCATGATGGGTGTTCGTGAAGTCGTTATCGGCTTCAAGGTCGGACCACCGCAAGGTTTCTCGGAAGAGGCCCTCCCACCCGGATATCACTGGAGCATCCCGTTTTACTCGACAATTCATTTGATTCCGCAAACGATGCAGACGTTGACTATTCGCCAGGAGCAGGAGTTTGGCGGAGAAGAGCGCGGCTCGCTAGAAATTCAGACGGAGGATGGTTCTAGTGTCTTCGTTGATGTCGCGACGCTATTTCATTACGCGGTGGCGCCAACAAACGGCTCGGGAGGCCCCAAGGATCTTTTAACCAAGCTTAAATTGTCCGAGAGCGGATGGCGCGCCCAAGTTGAAAAGGATGTGAGTAATCGGCTCAAATTCCATCTAGGCACATTAACTACCTCGGAGTTCTATAATCCGACACTGCGACAGAAAGTGTTGGATGACGCGTCTAAGGATATTTTTGAGCGCGTGAAGCCGTATGGGATTTTGGTGGAGGCGGTGCTGCTGCGCCGTTACCGCTATCGCGATGAAATTGACGAAGCCATTTTCCAAAAGAATTTGCAGGAGCAAGAGAAGAGCTTGAATGACGCCAAGAGCCGCTTGGCCGCGGCCTCGGCGCTTTTGAAGGAAGTCGCCGCGTCTGAGGATGCGAAGATTAAGACACTGCAAGTCGAGGGGGAAAATAAGGTGCGCGTGATTCGCTCCGAAGGCGATCTGTATCGTACCAAGAAGAACGCCGAGGGTGACTTGCTTGTGGCGCAGGCGCGCGCCGAAGTTGATAAGCTTCGTGCGGGAGCGTTGGCCTCGGGGCAGGGTGCGACTATTTTTATCGGACGTGAACTCGCGCCAATTCTTGGCTCACTAAAGGGCGGTACGATCTCCGGAGTCGATCCATACGACTTGGAATCGTGGATTAAACGTCTCGGAGTGCGGGAGTAACGACGATGCGGTCACTATTTTTAGCAGCAATCCTTTTGTCCCTTAGCGCATGTCAGAAGATGGGTGCGAGTGAGCACGGCGTCGTGTTCCGAAAGCTCCCGCCGAGTCTCGGAGGGGGAATTGCAACTCATGTGTATGGGCCGACGAGCGTGAAGTTCATGCTACCATGGGAGTCCATTTACCGGATCGATACGAGTGTGCGATCGATTGAGTGGGGGCAGAAAGGCGAGGGAATGAATCCACTCGATGATGATTATGTGCACACGCGCGCGAAAGACGGAAATGAAGTGGCGCTCGCGGTCTTGATTCAGTATCGCGTCAGCGAAGATCCGGAAAAGCTTGTTCGCTTAGTTCGCGAAATTGGCACGAGCGATGAAGAAATTGAAAAGCTCGTGAGCGTCGTCGCTCGGTCGGACATTCGAACCTTCATGAGCGGGCTCGAAACCGACGAATTCTTCCGCAATGAAAAGAAGTACGAAGGAGAGCGAAAAATTCGCGAAGGAATGGAGGAGCGTCTCGCGCATTACGGGATTATCGTCCAGAACGTTAACCTAAAGGAGCACCGCTTTGAGCGACAGCTTCCCGATGGTCAAATAGATCAGAGCTATCAAGAAAAGATCAATCAGGTGCAGGCGATTAACGAGAAAACCAAGCGTGAAGAGCTGCGCCGTGACACGGTATTGGCCGAAAAGAAAAGCGAATATAACGAGGCGAAGGGCGAATTCGATCGAGCGATTGCCGAGGCCACGGGCTACAAGAATCAGGCAGTGTTCGGCGGAGACGCATATTACCAGTCGAAGAAGAACGACGCGGAAGCGATACTCGCCGCTGGGCAATCGGAAGTGAAAGGAATCGTCGAGCAAGTGAACGCGCTCGCGGGTCCTGGTGGCGTTGCATTGCTAAAACTTGAAATTGCCAAGAATTTGCAAAAGAGCGGTTCGAGGTTTGTCGTTGTCGATAATGGTAAGGGCGGCGATGGGATAGCGGTGCAAAAGACCGACATGAACCAGCTGATCAAGCAAATCGGCATGCTCGAAGGGATGAAAGACGACGATAAGAAATCAAAGCGTGCGGACGAAGGTGAGTCCGCGGCCCAATAGTTTACATAGGAGTAATGTATGAGTGGCAGAAAAAAAATTGCGCTAATCGGCGCAGGACAGATTGGCGGAATATTGGCTCTCTTGAGCGGCGCGCGCAATTTAGGCGATGTGGTGATGTTCGACGTGGCGCAGGATATGCCGCAGGGAAAAGCGCTCGATTTAACCCATTTGGCGCCGATTCTTGGCATCGATTGTCAATTCAAGGGAACGAATTCGATTGAGGATATCGCCGGCGCCGACGTCTGCGTGGTTACTTCGGGTATCCCGAGAAAACCCGGTATGAGCCGCGATGATCTGGTCAAGACTAACGCGGATATCATCAAGAGTGTCGGTGAGGGCATAAAGAAGCACGCCCCTAACGCGTTTGTAATCGTCATTACCAATCCGCTCGACGCGATGGTGTACTTGATGCAGAAGGTCACGGGCTTTGACGCTCAGCGCGTTATCGGTATGGCCGGAGTACTCGATACGGGGCGTTATCAAGCGCACCTTGCCGAAGCCCTCAACGTATCGGTGCAATCGATTTCGGCGTTCGTTCTTGGGGGGCACGGTGACGACATGGTGCCGGTTCGTTCGTACACAACCTGCAATGGTATCCCGGTTGAGAAGCTGCTGGCAGCCGACCGATTGGACGCCATTGAAAAGCGCGTGCGCGGTTCAGGAGGTGAAGTGGTCGCGCTGCTCAAGACCGGCTCGGCGTTCTTCTCGCCCGCGGCAGCCGCAATTCGCATGGTCGAGAGCGTGATTTTTGATCAGCGCCAGCTTCTACCGGTTGCAGCGCAGCTCAACGGCGAATACGGACTCTCGGGAATTTATCTCGGTGTTCCGGCGATCATCGGAAAAAATGGCGTCGAGAAGATTATTGAGATTGAATTAAGTGCCGCCGATAAAAAACTCCTGCAGGAGAGCGCCGAGCGGGTGAAGGGACTTATACAACTCCTCGGAGTGTGAGCAGAGGTGCTATGAAAAACTTTTACGCAACGACGATCGGCAAAAAAGTGATCGCAGCGCTTACCGGCGTGATTCTGGTTGGTTTTGTTCTCGGACATATGATCGGCAACCTCAAAGCATTTCTGGGGGCCGATGTGTCGGGAGTTCATCATCTCGATCACTACGCCCATTTTTTGCGTGAGATGGGACAGGATCTCTTCGGTTATAGCACATTGCTCTGGATTGTTCGCGTTGGGCTGCTGATCGCTACTGTCCTTCACGTGGTCACCGTTGTGCAGTTGAGCCGCCTCAACGCCGCATCGCGCGGAGGTTCATACCGCAAATATAAAGCAAATTCATCGACGGTTGCTTCGCGCTCCATGTTTTACGGCGGGATATTGCTGCTTGTATTCATCGTTTTTCATATTCTTCACCTCACGCTCGGTACCGTGCACTATGATGGATTTGTCGAAGGAAAGGTATTTCACAATGTGGTTACTGCTTTTCAAAATTGGTATCTGGTCGCCTTTTATGCCCTGGCGATGGTTGCGCTTGGAGCGCACCTCTATCATGGGATCTGGAGTTTATTTCAAACCCTAGGCATAGCTAATCCCGAAAATAATCCGTGGATTCGCCGTGCAGCGGTACTGGGGGCTCTCGTAATTGCGGTCGGCTTTATTGCTGTCCCGCTTGCGGTGTTCCTTGGAGTGCTCAGAGAGGGAACGGCGGTCGCGTACTTAATGAAATGATAAGTTATTAAAATTTACGGTCGGATTAAGAACTATGGAATTGAATTCACGAGCACCCGCAGGCGCGTTAGCCGATAAGTGGGATCACCATAAAGCCTCCATAAAACTCGTTAACCCCGCGAACAAGCGCCGCTACAAGATCATAGTCGTTGGCACCGGCCTTGCCGGCGCATCGGCCGCGGCGTCATTTGGCGAACTTGGATACAACGTTGAGGTGTTCTGTTTTCAAGACAGTCCGCGCCGCGCGCACAGTATCGCGGCCCAAGGGGGCATTAATGCCGCGAAGAATTATCAAAATGATGGCGACAGTATCTATCGCCTATTTTATGACACAATTAAGGGCGGCGATTATCGCGCCCGCGAAGCGAATGTGTATCGGCTGGCTCAAAATAGCGTGAATATTATCGATCAGTGCGTTGCGCAGGGCGTTCCTTTCGCTCGCGAATACGGCGGACTTCTTTCGAATCGTTCATTTGGCGGCGCGCAGGTTTCGCGTACGTTCTATGCGCGCGGTCAGACAGGGCAGCAGCTGCTGCTGGGGGCGTACCAAGCGCTTTCTCGTCAAATAGAGACGGGGCCGGTGAAGATGTTCTCTTCGACTGAGATGCTCGATCTTGTTGTCGTAGATGGAAGAGCCCGCGGCATCGTCGTGCGCGATTTGCGCACAGGAGAGATACGTTCCCATTCCGCCGATGCCGTGGTGTTGGCGACCGGCGGCTACTCGACGGTTTTCTATTTGTCGACTAACGCGATGGGGTGCAATGTCACTGCCAACTGGCGTGCGCATAAGCGCGGGGCGCTTTTCGCTAATCCGTGCTTTACCCAAATTCACCCGACCTGTATTCCCGTATCCGGCGATCATCAATCTAAATTGACGCTAATGAGCGAGAGCTTGAGAAATGATGGGCGTATCTGGGTGCCGAGAGAAAAAGGCGATACCCGACCAGCCAATCAGATTCCCGAAGGTGACCGCTACTATTTCCTCGAAGAACGGTATCCGGCGTTTGGAAATTTGGTGCCGCGCGATGTGGCCTCACGAAATGCAAAAGAAAGAGCGGATGCCGGCTATGGCGTCGGCCCCGGTGGCTATGGTGTGTACTTGGATTTTGCTGATTCAATCCGTCGCTTGAGTGAGGACAAGATTCGTGAGCGGTACGGCAATCTTTTCGAGATGTATGAGCGTATCACCGACGAGAATCCCTATAAGCAACCAATGCGCATCTACCCGGCGCCGCATTATACTATGGGCGGCCTCTGGGTTGATTACAATTTGATGACAACGATCCCCGGGCTATACGCGCTCGGTGAATGTAATTTTTCCGATCACGGTGCAAACCGATTGGGAGCTAGCGCGCTCATGCAGGGGCTGTCCGATGGCTACTTCGTGATTCCGTACACTATTGGAGACTTCCTGGCCGAACACCGACCCGATGGATTGAAGGCCGATCACGAGGCATTCAAAGCAGTCGAGACTGAGGTGCGCGATCGCACCAAGAAGCTGCTCTCTGCTAAGGGCAAGCGGACCGTCGATTCGATTCACAAACAGTTGGGGAGAATTATGTGGGATCGTTGCGGCATGGCGAGAACGTCCGCGGGGCTCACCGAAGCGCTCACAGTAATTCCGTCCATTCGCGATGACTTCCATAAGAACGCGCTAGTTCTCGGAGGCGAGGACGAAATTAATCAATCACTCGAACGCGCCGGTCGGGTCTCGGATTTCCTTGAGTTCGCACAGTTGATGTGCGTTGACGCGCTGCACCGTGAGGAGTCCTGCGGCGGTCACTTTCGTGAGGAGTATCAAACTCCTGAAGGCGAAGCGCTGCGCAATGACGAGAAATTTATGTACGCCGCTGCTTGGAAATATAGCGGTGATTTGGCTAAGCCCGAATTGATTAAAGAGCCGCTCAAATACGAAACAGTTAAGCCGTCTCAGCGCAGCTACAAATAATTCGCTGATGGAAACAGTTTAGAGAGGAAATATGAAAATTACCCTGCACGTTTGGAGACAGAAAGGAAAGAGCGCCTCGGGCAGCTTGGTGCGCTATGAAGTAGACGATATAAGTCCAGATATGTCTTTTCTCGAGATGCTCGACGTCTTGAACGGGCGCCTTGAGTTGCGCGGTGAGGAGCCAATCGCCTTCGATCACGATTGTCGTGAAGGAATCTGCGGCATGTGTTCGATGATGATTAACGGTGAGGCGCATGGTCCGATGAAGCGCACAACAACCTGTCAGCTGCATATGCGTTCCTTTAAAGACGGTGACCATATCGTCGTGGAACCGTGGCGCGCGAGAGCGTTCCCGGTTTTGAAGGACCTCGTCGTCGATCGTCGAGCGTTCGACCGGATCGTGCAGTCGGGTGGATATATTTCGGTTAACACCGGATGCGCGCCCGAGGCGCATAGCATACCAGTTCCGAAGGAGCGCGCTGAACGCGCCATGGATGCCGCAGCCTGTATTGGTTGCGGCGCTTGCGTAGCGGCGTGTCCGAATGGCTCGGCGATGCTTTTTACCGCGGCAAAGCTGGCGCATCTTTCGCTTTTTCCGCAGGGCGAAGTCGAGCAGCCTCAGCGCGTTTTGAAGATGGTCGAGCAGATGGATAAAGAAGGATTTGGGGCATGCACGAATCACGGTGAATGCCAGGAAGCGTGTCCAAAGGCAATCAGCATTAACTTTATTGCTAAGATGAACCGCGATTATGTTAAGGCACAGCTAACCGGCGGCTCCCTCCGAGAAGATGAGATGAAGGCGCAATAGACGCAGAGATTTTTTTTATTACGGAAATAGTATGAACCTACATGAGTATCAGTCGAAAAGTTTTTTAGCAAAATATGGGGTGCCGGTGCTGCCCGGATACCTCTGCTATACACCGGGAGAAGCGGAAGCTGCGGCGGACATGCTTGGCGGGGGAATCTGTGTCGTAAAGGCGCAGGTACACGCTGGCGGGCGCGGCAAGGGGGGCGGCGTGAAGTTGGCGAAGAGCCCGACGGAAGCGCGGAAGCACGCCGAAGCCATTATTGGTATGACTTTGGTAACGCCACAGACGGGCGCAAAGGGAAAACTCGTAAAGAAGGTGTACGTTGAAGGCGGCTGTAATATCGCCAAAGAATTCTACCTCAGCCTAATCATGGATCGTCAACGCAAGGCGATCTCGGTTGTTGCGTCGACCGAGGGCGGTATGGAGATTGAGGAAGTTGCGCACAAAAATCCAGAGAAGATTATTACGATCACGGTTGATCCAAAGGTCGGGATTCAGCTTTTCCAGATCACCCAGCTGGCGCTCAAGCTCGGAATTGACATGGCGTTAATCAAGAACTTCAACCCATTAATCACTTCGCTCTATCGCGCATTTGTTGAGCGGGATCTGTCAATGCTTGAGATTAATCCGCTCGTATTGACTAAAGAGAACGCCTTTGTCGTGCTCGACGCCAAGTGTTCAGTCGATGATAACGCCTTGTATCGTCAACCGTCACTCAAAGCCTATATGGATTATGACGAAATCGACGCCAAGGATCTGAGCGCGGGTAAGTTTGGCCTTAATTACGTCGCGCTTGATGGTGACATCGGCTGCATGGTCAACGGCGCGGGACTCGCGATGGCAACGATGGATATCATCAAATCATGCGGCGGAAACCCGGCAAACTTTTTGGATGTCGGCGGCGGCGCCTCGAAAGAAACGGTGACTGAGGCTTTTAAGATCTTGCTCTCCGATTCTCAGGTAAAGGGAATCTTGGTGAACATCTTCGGCGGGATAATGAAGTGCGATGTGATCGCAAACGGAATTGTCGAAGCCGCAAAGGAGCTGGGAGTCAAAGTCCCGCTCGTTGTGCGTCTTCAGGGAACGAACGTTGAGCTAGGCAGAAAAATTCTCTCTGAATCAGGTTTGAAGATTACGCCTGCTGAACGAATGGATGAGGCAGCGGAGAAAATCGTAAAGGCGGTCAAAGGGTAAGTCGGACGAAGGAACGGTATGAGTATTTTAGTAAACAAAAACACGAAAGTTATTACACAGGGTATGACCGGAAAAACCGGGTCTTTCCACACACGCGGCTGCCGTGACTACGGAACGCAGATGGTTGCCGGCGTGGGGC